>JAJZYV010000081.1 GCA_021797955.1 Thermoplasmata archaeon | reverse complement strand
AGGAAATCAAAAATGCCAAAATGCATATTATTGATGGCGGGGGGCACAATATTCATTATAGCCACTATGAAGAAGTTTGTACAAGTATAAGTGAGTTCTTGGTTCCTTTATTCTCATAACAATTTTACTTTATGGACTCACTTTTATTCTAAATTAATATTCAGGACCTTGAAAAGGCCAAGATATCAATTTGAGAAATGAAAAATTGATTTTCCACTTTAATATCTTACTTTTTTATAAATAAATCATAAGAACCCGGGTCGTCTTCTAACCTCTTTTTTCTCATTTCCCGGACTTGTTTCCAGTCAAATTCCACAATTAGGTTTGAGGATTGGGTTGCAGTAGTTGTGCTGAGCTTTGCTCCAAACTTATATGGAAATGGAAAGGAGGCAATTGATTCCCCCATGAATACTTCCGAGGAGGAATTCACAGATATAATTCCAATTCTGTTCTCCAAAGACCTTGCTTTAACATATAGATGCCACATATCATGAAAATTTTCAACAATGAGAGCTGGATTTATTATTAGGTCACACCCTTTATGAGCCAATATTCTTGAGTAGTAAGGAAAGTCGATATCATAACATATTGCTATTCCTATCTTTATCTCATTAAACTGGAAGACATTTATCTGTTTCCCACCAGTAACTCTCAACCTTTCATTGAGGAACGGTGATATTTTCTCCTGCCATCCCATGATTTTTCCGTCAAGAATGAATGGAGAACGGTTTGTGATTTTATTCTCACTTTCAACGAGGAATGATCCTGGAACGATGCATAATTTATTGTCTTTGGATATCTGTAGCAATCTTTCTATAATTAAGGAAAATTTTTCGTTTTCATTAGTTATGGTATTAGAAATCCAGCGTTCTGGAAATACTACAACCTTATTTTCTAGTTTCACAACCTTCTGCAAGGCATCCTCAAGAAGATTTAAGGCATCATCAATCTGCACAACGGGTAGCTGTATTCCTATTATTGAAATGTCCTTCATCGTTAAATTTCCCCTTGAAGCATATTAATCAATCTTTGAGCCATGGAACTTTTTGTCATTAACTCTTCCTTCTCTTCCCTTCCTCTTATAAGAAATTTATATTTTCCAGATTCAGATCCAATGATATTATCTTCAATGTAGTTAACCACCATGATTTCGTTCTTTTCTGCTGTTATATCTTTACCTCTATGGGTGAGCTTGAAACTGATAATTGGAATCTTGAATTGCTCCTTTATGATGTCTTTTAATTTTTTTGAAGGTTTCAGAACAAGGGAAAGATTCTTAGAACTGTCAATCTTTTCCTTTGATGCTTCGAATTCATAGTCCGACAACGCAGCTGAAACGATCACGCAGTCGTAGTGACTGTTTTTTAACTCGTCCATAGCTATGGAATAAAAATCTTTGTTAAGATAACAGGCCTTTAAAGTTACGTACGCAGGAAAAACCTCTGAGGCGTTTCCTATGAGAGTTATTTTGTTGAAACCCGATCTATACGCCCATCTGGAAAGCCAAATACCTGTAGTTCCAGAACTTCTATTCGTAATAGACCTCACTGGATCTATGGGTAATTCACTTCTCCCGCTTATGATTAAAATATTTTTTCCATTATTTTTCTTTCCTGATCTTATAATGGCATCTATTATCTCCTCAGAATCCTGTATCTTTGCCTTTCCGTCTGCAATGATTGGTTCAAGTATCGTAACTCCTGCTTTTCTGAGCTTTTCTATGTTTTGGGTTATGATGGTATTTCCATACATATCAAGATGCATTGCAGGCACGATAATTATTCTAATACCATGGCCAAGAGCATATGCAAACATTGTATCAATTATTCCATCCGCAATGCCAGAGGCAAATTTTCCTATCTGGTCATAAGTTGCAGGACATACAAGGAATACCTTTTTTTCCGGTTCATTCTCAAAAATATTGATATGTTCCATCTTTCCAGACAAATTATCCAGAACATCAGCTTCTGCTGCCCATTGAATTGTCGTTTTGGTGATGAGTGTTAGTGAGGTCTGGCTCATAACAGGCAAAACAGAAGCACCTGCTTCCATGAGATCTCTAATAATATCTGGAACTCTGTATATTGAAATACTGGCTCCCATTGCGAATATAATAGTTTCCCCAACCAATGACTTATCTTCCTTGAAAATTCCCATTCGGCTCATACAATCACCTGAACACAGACCATATTCCGCTTCCCTTGGAACACAATTCTCCCTTTCCATCAAAGAGTTCCATTGTGGCAAACGCAGTTCTTGTTCCCATTCTTTCAACATTTGCTCTTATCTCAATGGGTCCATTATTGACCTGTCTCATAAAGAGGATATTTAATTCTATAGTCACACTGTTAATAATATCGGCCGCAGTAAAAATTGCAATACCTCCGCAAAGATCGAAAAGACTGGAAATAGCCCCGCCATGCATTATTCCGCCCGGTCTCATGATCTTCTCATTGAATTCAACAATAATAGATGCCTTTCCTGATTCGGCGGATTTCAGAGAAAGATCCAGATGAGCAAGGAAACCATCAAGTTGAAGGATCCTCTGAAAAAATTCTTCATTATCCATGAAGTGAGAATTCAAACTGAATAAAATACCTTTTATATGAAATAGTAAGTACTCAAATTATTTGACCACAAAAAAACTATGAATATTTTATCTGAATGTCGATTAGGTTACATGATTAGAATAGGAAGTAATGTATTTTTAGCTCCAACAGCGGTTTTGATTGGAAATGTGGAGCTTGATGATGGTGTTTCGATTTTTGACAATGCAGTACTAAGAGGAGATTTGAATAGCATTAGAATTGGAAAGAATACCAATGTTCAGGACAATGTCACTATTCATACTGAAAGGGAAAATGCAGTATTAGTAGGAAACAATGTTTCCATTGGGCACAATGCCGTTGTTCATGGGGCAAAAGTAGATGATAACGTGATTATTGGAATGGGGTCCGTTATTCTTAACGGATCACACATTGCCTCGGGATGTATAGTTGGAGCAGGTGCTGTGGTAAAAGAGAATTTTACCTGTCCCCCGAATTCTATCATTGCAGGTATTCCTGCAACTGTGAAGAGAACCGGTGATGATATTGCAATTATGGCACAAAGCAACGGGAAAGGGTATCAGGTATTAAGGGATCGATATCTTAGGAGTGAATATGAAAGAAAAACTGGTAAAGATTTAGTGAATGTTCAAAAATAAAACATCGATTAAATTTTATCAGATTGGGTTTGGTTTGAACCTCTCCTTTACTTCCTCAATCTCATGAACTACAACAGATTTGAATTTTGGAAATTCTTCCGGAGTCTTTGGATAATTGTCGTAGATCTCATTTAGTTCCTTCATTTTCTTTACTGTGTATATGAGATTGGAGAATGCTGTGATATTTCTTGCTCCCTTGAGGATCATTTTAAACTTCTGTGCCATGGACAACTCAGGGATTAAACCAACGGTTAAATCGGAGGCTTCCTCATTCGTAAGGAATGATTTCATTCCATAGTTTAGGATTGAATTGTTTAGGGATTGCAAATATATTCTGAAAGCTTCCATTCCTGCCATCTTCTTCCCGTAGAGTTCGTTATATTCTAAATTATAACTCCACAAATTTTTCACAGATACATCTCCTTCCTGTACGGCTCTTGCGGCATGTTTTCCGCAGACTATACCTGAGATAAGAGCGGGGCCAATTCCACCTGCGCTGATTGGATTTGGCATAACCATACTGTCACCAGCCCCCATATATCCATTGAACACCAGACTTTCCATCTGTCTTCTTACTGGTACAGACCATGATCCCTTTCCGTTACTATCCTTGTCGTATATTTTGAGGTCTTTAAACACAGGTAACATTTTAACATAATTGTCAATTAGAGATTGAAGATTATCTGACTTTCCCAGTGCTTTATTTCTAATGTCAAGACTCCTTTTCTGTACTCCCAATCCAATGTTGACTCTGTTTCCGGATCTTGGGAAAACCCATCCATATCCTCCAGGTGCAATCTCATTGTTAAGATGTATGAGCGCATATTTTCTGTCGTAATATCTCTCATCTTCGTGATCAAGAGATTCAAATTCAAAGATATATCTACCAGTGCTTTCAATATCATCG
Organism: Thermoplasmata archaeon; assembly: GCA_021797955.1. The sequence continues at coordinate 3,294 of JAJZYV010000081.1, read as the reverse complement.
ATATCTATGGTTCTGTCTATAAATGGATTCTCTGGGAGTTTTCTTCTGATAACAGTGGAGACTCCAAGACAGTCTATAACTAATTTCGATTTGAAGACCTTTTTTTCTCCTCCTTTGGCTCTTCCCGATATACCGGTGATTACATTATTTTCTGCTATTGGACCATCCACTTCAAATTCGGGAATATACTCTACCCCACTCTTTAAGGCTATCTGCAGTAATTTTCTCTCAAATTCTGGTCTATCCAATGAATATCCAAGACCATCGAAGGGATATTTCGAGGAAAGATCTGGCGAAAGAGCGAGTACACCGTCCACCTTCTGATCAAGTTCCGGGTGTGAAAATGTAACGCCTGTGTTTTTTTGAAGAAAGTCAATATGGCTTCCAGCAACTGCATCACCGCATGTCCATCCCCAAACAGTCTTTTTCCCGACGGATTCTTCTTTGTTTCTATCCACAAGCAAAACTGATGCCCCTCCTCTGGCCGCCATAGCTGCCGCCAAACTACCTGACATCCCTGCCCCAGCAACAATTACATCATAATCATTAGAGGTTGTCATATATACCAATTTCCAGAGTGTATAATCTATTTAGTTTAAATGTTTTTAGTTCACCTATGAACAAAATAATGATTGAATAGCAATATTATGATAAGCGGAAATGTATAACCCTTAATATGGAGCTGTCAGTAAGAGATATAATGACTGAAAAACCAATCATTTTTAAAGTTCCCGGAACATTGTCGGATGCAGTGGATGCCTTGGTAAGGAATAATATAACTGGCATGCCTGTAACAGATTCAAATGGAATTTTTGCCGGTGTTATAAGCAGGAGGGACATATTTAACAATCCAAATGAAACTCAGGCTGCAATGGTAATGAGGAACGCAAAAACGGTTAATCCAGAAGATTCAATTGAGTTCGCAGCCAGGGAGATGATAAGGCAACGAAGGAGGCACATTATCGTTACTGATGAGTCAAACAGAGTAATCGGAATTCTCACTCCACAGAACTTTCTTGGAATTATGGCTCAACGATTTCCAAATGTGGAGATTAAGAACATAAGATTGGGAATTACATTTCCCATGTGGGAGAAAACACCACTTTCCGTTGCTTATTATACCATGAGGTACAGCGGTACATTTGCAAACCCAATCATTGATATAGAGGGAGTATTCAAGGGATTAATAACAGACAGAGATCTATTTGATAAAATCGATATTATTTCAAACATCAATAGAACCAATCCGGGAAGCGACCTTGACGAAGATCCATGGACTTGGGGAGGGATTAGAAATATGGGCTCATACTTTATAGAAAGAAATCAGATAAAAATGCCACAGGAGACGGTAGAAAGCATACTTATCAGAGATCCCGTCGTCGCATATTCCAAAGAGACGATTGGTTCAATTGCCAATAAGATGAGCAAGGGAAATTTTAATCATTTACCTGTTCTTGACGGCCCAGGAAGATTATCAGGAATGCTTTATGACCTTGATCTGATGGGGGTATTCGATGTCAAACTTTGATGAAATTGTTGAAATTTGCAAAAGAAGGGGGTTTTTCTGGCCTTCATTTCAGATCTATGGTGGCTCTGCCGGATTATATGATTACGCCCCACTTGGAACAATTCTGAAAGAAAATGTCTATAAGATCTGGATGGAAGAATATCTGAAAATTGGTGCAATCCCTTACGATTCACCGTCCATAACACCGGAAGCAGTTTTTCGGGCATCCGGGCACTTGCAAAGATTCGCTGACCTTGCCACAACATGTGAACAATGCAAATCAAGTTTTAAAGTAGAATCCTTACTCTCAAATCAAGGGATAAATCTTGTTCCATTGAACGAGGATCAAGCCTCATCACTTCTCTTAGATAACAAGATACGTTGCCCAAAATGCGGTTCTTTTCTTAAGAACGCTTACAACTTCAACCTCATGTTTCAGATATCATCAAACGGAAATGAAAAACTTTACCTCAGGCCGGAAACCGCACAGGGAATCTTTGTTAATTTCAAACTTCTTCTTACGTATAATCGAGGAAAATTGCCAATGATTGTAATTCAGAGAGGGAAAGGATTCAGGAACGAAATTTCCCCAAGGCAGGCAATCATAAGACAGCGGGAATTTAACATGGCTGAGGTTGAGGTATTCATAGACCCGTCCAACAAATCTCCTTTTTATCCCGACAAAGGGGAAGTAATAACACTCCTTAGCAATAATGGGAGAGAGCAGAAGAAAGATATCGAAAAAGCATTCGAGGAAGGTATAATTGGAACACCTGAGCATGCCTATTTCATGGAAGTAACATTAAGGATTGCTTTAAGGATTGGAATAGACAGAAATAGATTGAGATTCAGGCAACACAGAAAAGATGAGTTAGCACATTATTCATCAGATTGCTGGGACCTTGAATTTCTTCTAGACGAAGACTGGGTTGAAATTGTGGGGATATCTGATAGAGGACAGTTTGACGTAAAAAATCACCAGAATTCTTCAGGACAGAACATGAGTTTAGGTGAAAATGGTGATATTATTCCGAAGGTTCTGGAACCTGCCTATGGTATTGACAGAATGATTATGGCGATTCTATCATCCTCGTATAATAAGAGAGAAAGCGGATACAAGGTTCTTTCCTTAAAAGAGGAAATCTCTCCATATGTTCTAGCAATATTGCCTCTTCAGAAGAAGGATGGGCTCACAGAGAGAGCACAAGAACTTTTCAATGCCTTAAGACAAATTGAATCGAGGATTCTTTTCGACGACAGTGGTTCCATTGGTAGAAGATATTCAAGACAGGACGAGATCGGAACTCCGTATTGTATAACCGTGGATTATGATACGCTTTCAAGAAATGTTGTGACAATTAGAGAACGGGATTCTCAGAGGCAGATAAAAGAAGTTCCCATAGAATCTTTGATGGAGGGTTTTGATTTCCTCAATAATCCCATTTTGCAGAAATTTGAATGACGTAAGGTTAGTAATATGGCAATTAACAAAATTAAACAATTTGTTTCCGACTCAATAAGACATTATTCCATGCATTTAGACTGACTTGAACACTATGTTAAAAGTTAATAACCACCGTCATCTCAAATTGGACTTAAATAGCTGATACATGGTGATATGGGGAATAATACTAATTTTTTTGGATATTGGTTATCATATCTTTGATCATTTCCCTTAAAGTGAATCTGGCATTGAAACCCCAATCTTTTATCGCATCTGAACAGTCAAGGCTTCTTGGCCAGGATTCTGCAATCTTCTGTCTGCTGTCAGGTTTATAATTGACTTT
>JAJZYV010000080.1 GCA_021797955.1 Thermoplasmata archaeon | reverse complement strand
TCCTACTCTGATAATCTCATCGGCTAATTTTCCCATTCCCTTTGAAACCGTAATCCCCATTTTTTGGAGACCACTAACAACCTCTTTAACTGGAAGGACTGGCTTAAAAGCTATCACTGTGTCCGAGTAATTCCCGTCAAATCCCATTACATCTGATTTGGAATCAAGAAGCTCATTTCTCAAGAACTCTGCGTTCAGTCTGTGTCTCTCCCATCTATTTTCGAGACCTTCCTTTTCCAGAATTGTCAATGCTTTCAAAAGGGCATTAAAGCTGCCCGTAGATGGAGTAAAAGATGTTTCTCTCTTCCTGAGAAAATTTAACGAAATTGATAGGTCCAGATATTGGGGGGCATCTTGACTAACCTTCAACTGCCCTGATAACTCTTCCCCTAAGGATACTATTCCAAGTCCAGGTACAGAGGCTAGCCCCTTTTGGCTGCAAGATGCCATTGCATCTATCCCCCATTCGTTTACCTTAATAGGTACAGCACCAAATCCTGATACTGAATCTACATATACATTGAGTCCTAATTCCTTAGATCTCCCAACAATTTCCCTGAGATTCTTTAATGAGGTTCCATTTCCTGTTTCGTTATGGACAAGGAATATTGATTTAATGTCTCTGTTTAATTTCAGTACTTCTTCAATATCGTCATTCAGTAACGTTTCCTCAGTTGTCTTTCTTATTTCAGACACCTTTAAGCCCCTCCTGCTAAGGCTTTCAGTTAACCTGTTTCCGAATTCTCCGAAAGTTACAGATATCACATGATCTTTCGGTTTCGTAAGTGAAAATATCATTGATTCCACAGCAAGAGTCCCAGATCCAGTTACCATGATGGAATTGGTGGCATTTGCAAAATTATTTAAGAGCCTCTCAGAATTATAAACAATTTCTCTGAATTCCTCGGATCTGTGATTGACAACATATGCAGATGCTTTTAGCACGCTTTCTGGGACCTCTACAGGTCCTGGTATTAACATCATAATTTCATCTCCTCCATTTTTTTCTTTAGATTATTCAGTGTGAATTCTGCAACCCTTTTCTGGGCCTCTTTCGTCTGTGCCCCTATATGCGGAGTTATGATCACATTGTCCAGAGCCATTAGTTCCAGTTCCCAACTTTCTTTTGGTGGTTCATTCCATGCCACGTCGGCTGCATATCCTCCCACATTTCCAGATTTTAGGGCCGTAAGCAGATCCTTTCCATTAATAAATTCTGATCTGCTGGTGTTAACAATTAGTGCACCTTTTTTCATCCTGTCAAAATGTGATTTGCCAAGCATTCCCGTGCCATTATCTGACAGCGTTGCAAGAACGAAAATGACGTCTGAATTCTCAATAAGGTCATCCAGTGAAGTGTATTCTCCTCCAACTTTTTTGGCACGGTCATAATCTTCATAAATATCATAAGCAATAACTTTCATACCCATGGCACTTAAAATAAAGCCGGTCGACAGCCCTATACGACCAAAACCTATGATCCCTGCTGTCTTTTCAAATAATTCCAATCCAGTATCTTTTTTCCATTCTGATTTTTTAGTATTGGAGCTAAGTTTTGGAATTGATCTTGCTAAACTCACTGCCAGTGCCACATTTAGTTCTGCAACAGACTGCGTGGATGATCCTGCTGCAGTTACAACCTCAACGCCCATGAATTCTGAAGCTTTCAGGTCAATGTTATCTGTTCCTATTCCGGCCCTTGCAATTATTTTGAGGTTGTTTGCTTGTTTAATTATGTTTTCTGTTAATTTAGTCCTACTCCTCACAACAACAATATTGTACAATTGAATCTGAGTGACCAATTCCTCTTTAGTAATCATAGGGGCATAAACAGTATTTATTCCCATTTTTTCAAAACCATCAAGCATTATTTGATCCACCGGGTCACAAACAAGAGCATTTAATTTAACCATAGTTTCAATGCCATATCGCTGGTGCAATTATTAAAGGATCATATAATCAAGCAACATTACGTCGCTCAAGTATGGTAAATGTAGTTAAATCAAAAAAATATTACCTCCTTCCAAAGTTTTAACAACCTTAAAAGAAAAAATTCCGTCATTTCGTATGCTAAAAATACAATAATTTCTATATTCTGTTTGGTTATTGGTTTGTATGGAATCCATTGAAAGATGTTTCAAAATTTATTTGCTCCTGTGTTCTACCGTATATGGGTTGCACTAAATGGTCAAGATTAAAGCTTTCGATCCCCTTAATTTTGTTGAGGATATTAAGAATGTAATTTCACCTCCTTTCGATTCTATTTCGAAAAATCTGGAAAATAAGTTGAAGAAAAACCCCCACAATATAACGCACCTTACTCTCTCAAACTCTGAATCTAGCAAGAGTCCCGGAGATTTGTTAAGGGAATGGATATCAGATAAGGTGGTTGTAAACAATGGGAAGAAATCAATTTTCTTACTTGATCAAGAATATAGATCAAAAAATGAAGTGAGCAAATTACTGGGAATCGTTTCCCTAGTCAACATATTCCCAGATGATGGAAGTGTAAAACCGCATGAAAAGACCTTTCCTATACCAATTGAAGAGAGAATTCGGATTATGGAGTCGGCGGGGGCACAACTTGAACCAATTTATTTATTCGTCGACTCACCCGAATTGGAAATGGCACTTACAAGATGTAGAAATGAAATGAAACCGAAGTACGATTTTAATGATTTTTCTGATGTAACAAACAAGGTTTATGAGCTGGATGAAAACTCAGGAAATGAGATAGCAAGCATAATAGAAAATCTCCCTGCAGTTGTAGCTGATGGTCACCATAGATTGGCCGCAAGCAAAAGGCTTGCTTCAAACTCTGATGGAGTCAAGAGAGAGTTTTGGAGTTGGATAATGGCATATATAGTTCCCCTCGGAAGCAATGGACTCAAGATTAAAGGAATCCACAGGATTGTTAAAAATTGTGCCGATCAGAAAAGTGAACTTAAGAAAATCTATGAAATAAGTGAATTAAATTCTGACGAAAACAATGAAAGTTTCAAGATATATGACAGAGAGTGGCATCCAATTTCCCCATGCAGAAAATTCTGCGATGAAAATCCAGAAAATTGTCTTTCTCCTATTCACCTGTTAAATAATGAAATCCTTGCGAAAACACTGGGATTCAAAGAGAAAGACTTTCAAGCCAGCGTCATATACACGCACGATCTAGATCAAGCAATTTCAGAGGTGGACGAAGGAACTGGAATATTTTCAGCTATTATCCCCGATTGGGACAAGGAGAATCTAATACGTTTAATACTTGAAAAGGGCTACTTACCACAAAAATCTACCTTTTTCTATCCTAAACCTCCATCTGGGGTTTTCATAAATGCCATAGGCGGAGTTTAAGAAACTGATAAATTTTTAAACATAAAATATACCTTTCATTTCATCTCCTGAAATTTCTTCTTTATAAGCGTTTTAGCGCATTTACAAACCTTTAAAGTCATTCCAGATAAACAATCCTGGATCCGAATGGTTCAATTTTTAAATCTTCGTGCATCAATGTCTTCAAACTCCTGGAAATATCTGACTTATTATCAGGATCACAAAGGAACATAAGAAAACCACCACCACCTGCTCCAAGTAATTTGCCTCCGTATGCCCCAGCATGTACCGCTGCATTGTACCATTCGTCAATTTTTTTGTCTGTGATTCCAGAACTTAACTGTTTCTTTAATTGCCAGTTTTTATCGAGTATTTCTCCGAGCTTCTGAAATTCGCCTTTCAAGATGTAATCAAATGATTCCAACGCAAATTCACGCATTTTTTCATAATGATTTTCCTTCTCTTTAATCTGGATTATCTGCGTTTTATGTATTGAGGATGATTTTCTTTCCTTTCCTGTATAAAACATTAATACCCTGTCTTCCAGATCGTGTGCCTCCCCGGCAGTCATAAGATGCTTCCTTACGAATACCCTGTTATTTCTTTTAAATTCAAATAAATTTAGACCACCAAATGCGGCAGAATACTGATCCTGCCATCCACCTGGTTCTCCAAGTACATTCCTCTCTATCTTTACTGCTTCTTCAGCAAGCTGATTTGGTGATACTGTTTCCCCTATCCAGGTGTGAAGTGCGTTTAATAGTCCCACAAGAAAAGCGGATGAGGATCCAAGGCCAGTGCCTCCTGAAGGAATTTCCGTGATACTCACCACCTGAATGCCAGACTTTATTCCTAGCATTCTCATAGCTTCTCTAACTGTCGGGTGTTCAATTTGATTAACAGACTTCAAGGCATTTTCAGTTTTGGAATAACTGATCCTTATCTCATCCTTATAGAAGTTCTGGGCAACGGTCACGTAAATGTATCTGTTAATTGTGGCTGAAACAGTGGCCCCATTTCCATAAGTATTAAAATATTCAGGAAAATCTGTTCCGCCACCAGCAAATGTGATTCTTAATGGAGTCTTTGTAGTTACTATTCTAGGTGTTCCGGGCATTACAAACTATCCTCTACAATCTTTGAAATCATATGTCCAATTGCAATTGTGCATTCCTGAATATAGGACGTTCTGTCAGAATCTATTTTGATGATATTCTCCGGATCTATAATTTCAGACAATTTTCCACCCTTTTTCCCTGTTATGCCAAAAACATTACATCCAATTTCATTTGCACTGTTAACACCCTTAACAATATTGGGTGAGTTACCACTTGTACTCAGAGCTAAAACATAATCTCCCTTTCTTGCAAAAGCAAGTATCTGCCTCGAGTATATTTCATTGAAACTGTAATCGTTTCCAATAGCGGTTATGGAAGATGTATTAGTGTGCAGTGCCATTGCCGGTAATGGCCTTCTCTCCTTTTCAAATCTTCCAACAAATTCAGCTGCAATGTGCTGTGCGTCAGCCGCACTTCCACCGTTTCCCATTGCGATAAACTTGTTTCCCGATTTGAAGCAGTTAGATAGGGCAGTCCCAAATTTTAATACCTTTTTTCCATCAATAGAATTCCTTACATTTGATCCTTCTCTTATGTAGGCTAATATGCTGTCCAGATCCATTTATCCAGTATGGAGAGTGGTGATAATAAGATTTCTTAATACCAATTGAAAGAAACATCAATGTTATATTGTACCTCTAAATTTCAAGAATGTTGAAACAAAGGGCACTATTTATTGATAGGGATGGAACCATAAACAGGGACTGCCCGTACTGTCACGAAATTGAGGATTTACATATATTTCCCAAAACAGTTGATTTAATTCGGAATTATATGGAAAAGAATTATCTGATCATAATTGTAACAAACCAATCTGGAATTGGCAGGGGGTTATTCACGGAGGAGGAATTTCACAGATTCCACAATAAATTGGTGTCTGATCTTGGGAAGGAGGGGATAAATATTAATAAGACCTTTTACTGCCCCCATACACCTGAGGACAATTGCGACTGCAGAAAACCCAAGCTAGGTATGATCTATAGAGCGGTCAATGAATTTGATATTGATCTAAAAAATTCTATAATAATAGGGGACAGGGATGACATGGAAGGAGAAATGGGAAGAAAATTGGGAATAGAATACAAAATAATAAACAACGCAGACTAAACATGAAAATGATCTGACAAAACCATATTCCATATGTAACAAGGGGTCTATCCTGACTAAATCTTAGTTATTTACTTGCGAATGGTTACATGGATGTGAAGATTAATAGATAAATAGTAAAAATTAACAAATAGTTAAATATATCAAACTAATTACTCATTGTGTCATTAGAAGAAGTTATTGATGCCCTGAAGAATTTTTCTTTCAATATGATGCACTATAGGGAAAAGCAGATGAGAAAGGCTAACCTTTCTTATGCTGAGCTATTTGTCCTCTTATACGTCATGAAAACCGGTCCAGTTAAACTATCGGAATTTGCAAATATTCTTGGACTTTCCAAACCTACCATTACACATGTTGTAGATGTGTTGGAACAAAGAGGTCTTATGAAGAGAGAACTTGGAACGGAAGATAGAAGGGTCGTGAAAGTTACAATAGACGAGGCGGGAAAAGAACTATTCAAAAGATTTGAGTTAATCGATGAAAAACTTAGGGAATCAATTAATGAAATAGACGAATTGACACAAAAAAATATTGTAAAAACTTTGAATAAACTATCAAGTTGTATAACCGAAAATTTAGAGGTTGAATGAACGTGGAAAATAATGTTGAAATTTATGATAAAAAATATGCTAATTTTGTAATGGTCTTGCTGGCAATGATCATCGTGTCAGTGATGTACGTGGAAGGAATGCTAACACCATCACTCCCGTCAATAGCACAGGGATTTAATGTTACTGTTGACCAGGTAAGTCTTGTGCTATCAACGTATCTGATAACTGGAGTTGCAGCAAGTCCGATCATTGGAAAACTAGGGGATATATACGGCAAGAAGAAAATGATGACAATAGTAATGCTAATCTATGCGTGTGCTGTTTCAGTTACAGGCTTTTCCCCATCTTTCTCATTTATGGTAGCTTCAAGAGCAATACAGGGAATTGGCTTGACAATAATGCCACTCGGAATGTCACTAATCAGGGAAGAGTTTCCTAAGGAGATGGTTCCAAAAGCCCAGTCTCTGATAAGTGGAATGTTTGGAGCTGGATTTGCAATCAGTCTACCTCTTGGTTCTTTTATTTCCAATGATTTTGGGTGGAGAATGACCTACCATACTGCAATTCCATTTATTCTTGCACTGGCTTTGCTTGTGGCCTTTAAGGTACGAGAATCAAGATACAGGAAACCCAACACAAAGGTCGATTTCGTTGGAGCTATTTCTCTTGCCGTTCCATTAGCACTGGTTGTTCTGGCACTGTCAGAAGGATCCCTATGGGGATGGACATCTTCTCTATTTTTGAGTGTTTTGATCGTTGGTTTGGTATTATTCGTTCCAATGTTTGTCTACGAGACAAGATATCATAAAAAGGGTGGCGAAGCAATATTTGACCTAAATTTGCTCAGGAAGAGAAATGTTATAGTTTCCAATTTAACTCTTACAATAGCAGGCATCGGTATGTACCTGTCGCTGCAGGCACTTTCTTACAAGTTTGAAACCCCAAAACCCTACGGATTTGGTCTTAGCATTCTTGATACGGGTATTTCACTGGTATCATTTGCAATCGGTATGATTGTATTTTCCATAATTACTGGAAAAGTGATCACAAGGGTGGGAATAAAACCTCTTTCAGCACTTGGTGCTATAATCAGTGCGGTGGGATTTTTCCTTCTTGCCATCTCCCCCACATACTATGAGACAATTATGTGGGAATTTGTGATTGGAGCAGGGATGGCAATTATGAATGCCACCCTCATAAACCTGCTTGTACTTTCTGTAGAACCAAGCAATATGGGACTGGCAGTTTCTATGAACAGCACCTTCAGGTTCTTGGGAAGTAGCATAGGGTCACCAATTGCAGGTGCAGTTCTCTCACTCTACTCTGTGTCAATAACAACCAGAGGACAGGTATTTTCATTTCCTGATTCCACTGCCTTCTATTGGGCCTTTGTAATTG
>JAJZYV010000079.1 GCA_021797955.1 Thermoplasmata archaeon | reverse complement strand
CTGCAAATGTCTGTAAGATGCCATCGATTCCAAGAGTCCCACTGGGATCCATGCCGAATACTGTGGTTCCGGTCAGAATTATTATGGCGATGGCTACTATTACCATAACGGTGGATCCGATCAGGGTATCCCTCTGCCCGAACTTTATGTCATCCTTAGTGAGCCCTTTATCCACGACGGAAGATTGCTGAAAGAACAGCATCCAGGGTGCAATGGTTGTGCCTAGATTAGCAAGCAGAACGTAAATGAAAAGTGAACTTACGCCGCCGCTTATCCTCCAGGTTGCGAAACTGTCCAGTACCCGCCCCAGTGAGGGATGGGGGAGGAAAAAAAGCAACGGTACAAATATCAGATTGAAGACGGCAATGAATAATGAAACCCGCTCCCATGTGTAGTACCTGAGGAAGAGCTGTATTGATATTATCGCAATCACGAAGACAGCGACTGACACTATTCTCGGAACGTCGAATATAGACATTCCTACGGTTATCCCTATAAATTCTGTAATAAAGGTAAGGAAATTGGCAATGACAAGGTCTCCAAGTGAAAATGAGCCCCAGAATTTGCCGTAACGTTTCCAGATGAGTTCCGCGTGCCCCCTGTGTGTAACAGCCCCCAATCGTACAGTCATCTCCTGAACGAAGTACGCCACCGGGAGCATCAGGATCATGAAAGGAATGAAGAAACCAATGCCAAAGATGGAGCCAGTTTGTGCGTAGGTGATGACACCTCCAGCATCATTGTCCGCTATCATGACAAGTATGCCTGGACCAATTAACATAAAGAAAAGTTCCAACCTGGAAAGATGGGTATGTTTTTGTCTGTGAAGTTCTATATGAACTCTGTCCTCCGTCCTGTATTTGAGTTCTTCGGGCAACGAGTTCAGCAGGCTAACATTTATTTCTGGATGTTCCTTGATATGCTTCTTCAGAGTGGACATCTATGAGACCCCCAAGTTCAATTTCTCGCAATATGAGGGCGACGAATCAGTCAACAAGCAGTTAGCTGCACCATCAAGATGTTGCAGCGAGAAGATCAATTTAAGAATGCCGGCTATATAAAGCACACCAATACGCATAAAATAGATGCGAGGGGCTACGAGGCCGGTCATTGCTGTCTCCCCCACTCTCAAAATCAATCATGCGACCGAGATGTCCTCATTAAATAAAGGGTTTACGGTCAAACTTCCTGCTGGGGGCGCTCTCCATACATGGGAATTATCCCTACCATTTTATGGAGATGGGGTCTGTCACTTCCAGTGGAATTTGTCCTTTCTGAAATGTCTTAGGAAGTAAAGGAAGAAGATTGAGGATCAAACCGTTTGAGTAAGCTGTGAAGAAACAGGTAGCATCAAATGACAATGGAATTCACCCGAAGAAGTAGATATAGAATGCAGTCAGAACAAGTGCAAAGATAACAACATAGTCAACTGTAGCGGGTTTCAGCCTGAATAGTTTGCTGGTTACCCCGATGGAAATCCCATTGGTGATGACGATCAGTGCCAGGATGCTGGAAAGTATGAATGCAATTGCCACTATTGTGAGTTCTGCCGATCCCAGGCGAAAAGATGCAACTGCAACGGGTAAGAGAACTGGATCAGGAAATATGCTTACGAGTAAAGATGCATTCTCAACGTTTTCTGATCCCTTATTCTCCCTAACCGTCTGTATCAGCATATAAAAGGCTACCGCAACCAATAATACAACTGATATCTCCTTCAGTGCATTCAGTCCGAAAAGGGCAACACCTATGAACAGAGCTAAGAGGGAAAGAGTCACCGATGTTAAACCGTGCAGAAATCCGAGCAACATAGAAATGAACAGTACCCTTTTCCTAGCATATCCTCTCTTCATAGATAGTGATGTAAGGGGCAGCCAGTGATCAGGGGCAATCATGTGAAGGGAAGCTATTGTAACAGCTACCCCTATAAAGACGAGAGGAGAATACATCAGATATGATTATTCGGGTTTTATTAAGAATTTCTTTCCGAACCGAACGACACGTTTACTTAAGCTGACCTTATGAGGGCCGTTTGTAAAAGAGAAACAGGTGCTGAGAGTTTTCCTGAGGTTAATACCCAGGGTCCCTGATCTAGATCTTGGATCTCGTTATTTGACGGAACATGAGACACCCTATTCTCATATAGAAAATCTGTGTCGAGTGATAAACATGTCTAATTAAAATGTTTATAAATAGCGTATTGTTAATCTTTAGGTGTTAAAATGGTTAGCAGGTTATTGTTAAACTTTCAAATCGTTAAAGTTAGAAGGGGATAGAGCGATATGCCAAAAATTACTTTTAATTATTATAGTGGGAAAAAGATAGGTTTATTAATAGTTGGTATTTTTGCTATATCTGGCCTAGTTCTTTCATTCTTAATTCCTAAAGTCATTTATCCAGCAGAATCAAATTCTGCATACACTTCCCATGTTCAGTTTCTGCTGCCAATACTTGAAGCAATCTTTTTCGTTATAGGAATAACATTGTCGATTAAAGTAAGAAAAGGCTCCAATCCAAAAATATTGGAGAGTAATAGTAAGCATTATTCCACTGTAAATATAAGAGATATAAGTGACAATCAAAATATGAATATGCATGATACTGATAAAATACAATTTCTCGAAAGCAGAATAGAACATTATAGGAAACTATCGGAAACAGACCCATCAGAACTCCCTGAACTTGCAAAGAGGCTGGTTACTCTTTCGCTTTTATATAAAGAAATAGATGAAGAAAAATCAAAGGCATATCTTAAGGAGGCTAAAAGTGTTGTAGGTCAGGAAAATTACCCAAATAATGAGAAGGGGAAGGAGGTTTCAAATTTCGTAAATAGAATCACAAATTAGATTAAAGGGTGCAAAATGTATAAGGAAACAAATCCAAAACCGGTCAGGGGGATTATAGCTTACTTAATTGGAATCATATTCCTTTATCTGTCTGTATTTCTATCACAGCACATAAAATATGATGGAAACTTTACATCCGCAATACCCATATTATTTCCTCTGGTATTTGCTATGGCAGCCATAGGGATCTCCATTTTGTTTATTCTTGGAAAGGAATATCCGTGGTTCTTTAGGACTGGAATTATGAGTCTTGTTAACGGTATAACAATGTTTGTTTTTGGAATGATATCATTCCATTTCAAGATTAGTTCCGTTATATGGGCTGGTTCTCTTGGAATCGGCATTTTATTTATTTTAGCAGCAATAGTCAGATTGATTATTCAGGGAGGATTAAGCGCATATAGAAAGGTGAAAAACTAGATATCTGTTTCCCCTACGTTTTAGAGAGGTTCCCTATTGGTAATGGAATAAATGACTGTGCCTCGTTGAAATAGTATTCGCTTAAAACATTAATCAAATCCGGTCGGGCCCATCCTCTATAGAGTATAAATCCATTATTATACATAAAAATTCTAATGCCTTTTTATATACTACTGATTTACATTTAGGCATAAGGAGGCCCTATATCCTTTTTGATAACTCATTCATTACACCAATAAGGTTTTTTTCATAGCATTCTTTTCGTTCTATTACCTAGTCTTATATGCTCTTATGTAAATTAGTCAAAAATACTAATTCATTTTCCATATATTCACTTTCTATAGTGACAGACAATATGCCACCATCATCTTCAAATTCCAAAACTTTATTCTTTAGAGTCAGTAATTCATCTATCCTGCATCCAGATTCAAATAGAGTATAGATAATGGCTTTGTTATGGGGATTCTTTAGTACCTTGACATTCCTTTGACCCTCATCCTCTGTTATCAGATTTTCAGACTTGACATTCTTATTTTGGGCGATTATGAGGCTTCAACCAAGATATGCATTCTGGTATATCTTTTTTATATAACCATCTATAAGATCTCTTCAGAGTGGTATTATAATTTTCTATACCCCAGTCAGAGTATGTACCAACTTCATTCCAACCCTTTGTTCTCCTTCCGATCTTTCCTTCCGTAAACCAAGACATCAATTTTCTTTCGTCCTCAGCAAAAGGGGAAACAAAGGAATCAGGCATTGAAGAAGTTATTTGCCTTAATCTTATAGCATAAAGATAAAGTCTATCTAGCCTGTAGTCATAAAAAATTATATAATTTTGATTTTATAATTGCTTGAAATATCTGATTTTTCCAGTCTATCTTGTTCCCTCTCTAATTCGACGGCAGAAACCATAAATCAGATATCACGTAGTAATGTAAAATAGTAATGACATTGAACCTTTAAAATAATACCTGAACCTGGCCCTTTCCAAAAAGTTGATCACAAAACTAAATTTTAACAAATGCCGATGAACTATTGTCCGAGGTTCTTAGAAGTCTATTTGCATAAGAAGTTCATCAATCAGTTTAAGACGATGCATTATTCGTTTTGCAAATCACATCTTTGTCAATAATTCACGTAACATTAGAAGTGGGACAATTTCCTCAATTTTTAAGATAGGTCTATGTCATTCATTCTCGATGTGGTTGGATGAGTTATATTCCTATCTTTCAGGTAAATAGTTAATCATCTTATTGTATAGATTGCAATAGTTCAAGAAATTAGGGTTCGCAATATTTTAACCTTGCCCTAGAATAAAAAATATTATAACGTATGTAGTGTTATTATATTTATGGTAAGTTCTAGTAAAGACAAAATAAGTGTATATATCAGAAAAGAAGAAAAGGCAGTGATAGAGGAGAAGGCACTTTTGGAAGGTGTTTCCGTATCAAGATATCTCGTACTGGCCGCACTGCATAATGACCTAAGTTTTCAGAAATCAAAACAAAACTAAGATTTAATTTTTTGGTTCACTTCAAATCAGGACTCTGAGTGTAATGGTTGGCAATAGGTACATGATAGAAGAGGATCTAATTATCTCCCAAATAAATATGAAATTAAATTTTTCTACAAGATCAAAGCAGATGGATGTTGGATGTGATCATATACCTTGTAACATGTGACTTCATTGTGTCTACAATAGATTAAAGAGAACTTATTTTATTTAAGGTTTTAAATTTTTTATCTTTTTGGTCACTATATCCAAATTTTATTCGTGAATCACGCCTTTTTCTTTTTTATCTATAATTCAAATATATATGGTATAATAACGCATACACTAATATACAGGAAATGTATATAATTGAAGGAGAAAAATGGAAAAAGACAATAATATGGAGTTAGAAAGTAAGAGTAAGCTTACAAGAAGTGTTGGATTTGCAGACATATTTTTCATGTCATTCGGTGGACAGGCACCATTTCTTTCAATGTTAACTTATGCTACTGCAGCATTGATACTGACATTATTCTTTTCCCCAATTGTGCTTATTATTGGTACATTTGTGGTTTTAATAAATGGAGCTGGTGTTTATTATCTATCACGAAAACATGACGAGCCAGGAGGATACTTTAATTATGCTTACAAATCATTATCGCAGAGGTTCGGTTTTGAAACTGGTTGGATATACTTATTCTATTCCCTACTATATGCCGGCGGTTATATTACCGGGTCAATATTTGTATTGACATATGTTTTAACGCCATACATAGTGATTCCACCCATTGTTGCATTTTTCATAGTTTTCATTCCTACCGCCGCATTTCTTTTACTTGGAATAAGACCTTCCTCGAAATATGCAGTATTTGCTGCTAGCATAGAACTGGTGGTACTGGTGGCAATTATAGTAGCCGGGTTATATGGTGCCCATTTTCTTTTGTATAACCCATTAACAAGCATTCCATCACCGTCTATAATATTCCTCGGGATATTATTTGCTATAGGCATACCCACTGGATATGGTGCCATTACGCCAGTATCAGGCGAAGTTAAGCATGCGAAAAGGAATGTGGGAAAAGCAGCAATTCTAGTAATTATTATAGGCGGATTCCTTGAATCAATGGTATTATACTCATTAGTTGACTACGGGATAATTACGCACTCATTTACTTCCCTTGTTTCAACTAATGTTCCTGTTATCACCATAATGGAGAGAGTAACAGGGCCAGTAGCCTTACCATTACTGTTGTTCGCGGCAATTAATGACGGAATTCTAGGTTCATTAGCATTTCTAACTGCGTTTTCAAGAAACCTTTATGCCATGTCAGATAGAGGCGTGATTAGTAAAACCATAAGCAAATTACATAGCAAAAGAGGAACCCCAGTCATAGCAGGTCTAATAACTATAATCGCCGCTGTTATAATACTTATCCCACCGGTGATCTTTGTAAGCTCATTTACTGTCTTCCTGGCTTTAGGATCAATTGCGGGACTTGCCAATCTTATGGTTCATTTAACTGCAAACTTCTCATTATTTAAAGAAAACCTTGTTAAGGCACAGAGAAGAGTCAGGGAATTTGGTGTTGGACTTCTGGGAATAATAGTATCCGGATTCATTTTCATATATTCGCTTCTAACATCTGATACCTATATGATAGAACTTATTCTAGGATTTGTGATTCTGGGATTCATAATACTTGAAATGTTAGATGTACATCAGTATGTTAAATCGCAAACGGAGGTTCAACTGTAATTTTTTTAATTTTATATATCAGTGAAGGTAACAACATATTTGATAATGAAATGAGATAAACTGTATTATGTTGCATGAGTTGGTATAAATCTGGAGATGTAAGAAATGGAAAATAACAGAAATAGCATTATAAATAAAGGAAAAAATGGATCTCTTTAACATTCTGGGGTAACCTCAATCCTCCTGCCACCAGATATGTGATAGTATCCCTGTATTCCTTTGACTTGAATCCATATGAACGCTTGAATGCAGTACGTATCTTGTTGTTCAATCCTTCCACAACAGCTGAATTTATTCCAGATTTTATGGCCTCAATTATGCCATCCATATGTCTCTTCATGGTCTTTCCAAGTTTGATTATATCATGCATCTTTGATCTGTATGCCCATGATATCCATTTCCTCAGATATGATTCCACAATGCTAAAGTTAAGATTCCATAACCTCTGAAGTGCAATCTTGAAATGATAGGCATGGGATGTCTGCAGATCGAGGGATTTAACAGACCTGAGATGATCTCTTTCCTTTTCAGACAGATCAGAATAATTCTTCAGCCAGTCGTACCTTGTGTGTTTCAGGATATCATTATCTCTTGCCTCCTTTCTTCTTATTCTGTCAAGGGTATCATTCATCATCTTTATGACATGAAAATGATCAAAGACTATCTTAGATTGAGGAAAATAACTCTTTGCACCGGATATGTATGATGGGTACATATCCATGGTGATGTGATCTATTTTTGATGTATCCAGGAAAGGATATTTCTTTATGAATTTTCCAAAGACATCTGATTCCTTTCCTTCTTCTATGTGTATGACCCTGCTGTTTCTGATGTCATAAAATAATGTTACGTATACATGATGCTTCTCCACTGAGAATTCATCAATTCCCAGTATATTGATATGAGAGAAGTCCTGATCCTTTCTTGCCTCATCCACATAGTGTTTGAGGATTCTCCATACAGAATCTTCATTGATTCCAACTATTCTTGAAACAGCAGATATTGTCATCTCAATGCACATCTCTACAACCATTGCCTCAAAAT
>JAJZYV010000078.1 GCA_021797955.1 Thermoplasmata archaeon | reverse complement strand
TTTAAAATTTTATTCCATAATACTACTACTTCTTCATTTTTTACAATAATTTCAATTCCTTTTTCTCCAGTATAACCTGTTCCTGACACTATCATGGTATCAAGTGAACCTGAGAAAGTGAATGATTTTTGAAATTTTATATTTAATTTATTAGATATACTTTCAGATAAAGGACCCTGCAGTGCCAGACAGGAAAATTTATTTGACACATTATTAATTTTTACATCATATCCTTTTGAATTAAAAATCATCCATTCATATATCTTCTCTGTGGTAGAAGCATTAGGAACAGTTAAAAATTCATTTAAATCAATTCTATATATTATAGTATCATCTATAATATTTCCATCATTATTAAGAAATGCTGTGTACATACATGTTCCAATTTCCATACCAGAAATGTTTGAAGGAAGGACGTGTTCCAAGAAATCTATTGATCCATTACCAGAAACAATAATATCTCCCATGTGCGACACATCGAACACTCCCGCTGCTTTTCTCACATAGTTATGTTCAGTAATTATTGACGTATAATATAATGGCATATCCCAACCATGAAAATCAACAATATGGGCATTCAATTTTTTATGCTCTTCAAAAAGTTCTGTTTTCATTTAGTCATCACTCCAATTCCTTCTCCAGTGGAAATATACCCCTCTCCCTCTACCATCTTCATGAACATTTCATGAATTCTTGTATCTTCTGTTAATTCAGGGTGAAATGTCATACCTAGGGCATATCTTGAATATATCATAACTGGTTGATTTTTGTAATAAGAAAGCACTTCTGTTGTTCCTGTATCTTTGATCACAGGTGCTCTTATGAAGACCCCGGGGACTTCTCCAATTCCCTTAACATTTAGTATATCTATAAATGACTCTCCCTGCCTTCCATATCCATTTCTCAATATTTCTGAATCAAGCACTCCCATCCCTTCTACCCTTGAATCATTTGTATTTTTTGAAAGTAAAATAAGGCCCGCGCAAGTTCCCATAATCGGAAAACCTTCTCTGAATTTTTCCTTAATTTTATCATATATATTATATTCTTTAATAAGTTTGTATATTGTAGTACTTTCTCCGCCAGGTATTATCAAACCATCAACATTATCAAGTTCATTCTCTCTTCTGATTATGGTCGCGGAGACATTCTTCCCCTTTTCAGAGATTTTTGTGAACATTTCAAAATGTTCTCGAACATCTCCCTGGAATCCTACAATTCCTATTTTCACCATGGGGAATTATAAATAAAGATAAATTAGTTTGTTAAGCAGAAAAGCACTCGCTTAATATAAATCATTTATAGAGCTCAATATATTTGTACGCTTCCATATCACCATAACAGTACATAACTTTCTTATGATTTTTCTTAAGTTCCTTCACTCCTGATATGATCTTTTCCTGAGGCTCCTCCTTAACTATTGCTCTATAAATAAGAGAAGCAAGCTCTTTCATATCGGATTTATCAAATCCTATTCTTGTAACTTCCTGAGTACCAATTCTTATACCACTGGGATCCTGAGATTTTTTATTATCGTCCCATGGAAGAAGGTTCTTATTCAGAACAATGTGGCAACGTTCAAGTAATTCTGCTACTTTCTTTCCTCCTCCATTTTGTCTCACATCAGCTACAAGGGTATGTGATTGAGTAAATCCACGTTCTTCTCCCAGTACTTTAATTCCAAGTGAATGTAGCTCTTCAGCAAGGGCCTTCGCGTTCTGGATTATTTTTCCAGCATAATCACTTCCAAAATCAAGGGTCTCAGCTAGTGTGATTCCGAGAGCAGCCATTGTATTAAGATGATGGTTACTTAACACTCCAGGGAAAACCCCTCTTTGAACCTTTTTCCAGGTTTCATCATCGGTGTTTCCGAGAACAATTCCATGCTGTGGCCCCGGTAAAGTTTTATGGGTACTTCCGGTGATTACATCTGCACCTTCTCTGAGTGGGTCCTGAAACTTCCCACCAGCTATTAAACCAAGTACATGAGCACCATCATACCAGACCTTAGCTCCAATCTCCTGAAAAGTATCCTTTAGTTCCTTTAATGGTGCAGGAAACAAAAATACAGATTGGCCTACTAGGCATACTTTTGGTCTCTCTTCTTTGAGCATTTTTATGGAACCATCCACATCTATGCTCATTGTATTTTCATCAAAAGGATAATTATGAATATCCAAGCCTCTAAAACCAAGTGTTCCAAATTTAGCTGCACTTATGTGCCCACCTCCTGAAAGGTTGGGTGCTGCTATCTTCTCGCCTGTTTTAGTTAGAGCAAAGGTTACTGCCTGATTTGCATTTGTACCGGAAACAGGCCTTGGATCTGCCTGAGGTGCTTTAAAGACTTTCTTTGCAAGTTCGGTGACTTTTTCTTCCATTATATCTACAAAAAAATTTCCTTGGTAATACCTATGATGTGGAAGGCCTTCTGCATACCTGAAACCAAAATCTGTGAGTAGCATTTCCATTGCAAGTGGGCTCATGAGATTCTCTGAGGCAATAAGTGGAATGCTCTCCTCAAAAAATTTATTATTATCTATGGCGGTTTTTCTTATATCCAGGGCATCTTTCATATTCTGGTTCATAGACAAACATAGTGAAAGAATATTTTTATGTTCTCATTGGATAAGAACGTGAGATCATAGGCTTAACAGATTCTTCATAAGATTTATGTTCAATATCCACATTCAAATAGACCGCGATGATGAACAACTTCTGGCTGATCTATGATGTCTGACGGGCAATCTGAGCGGTAAAACAACACTTACAAATT
This sequence comes from Thermoplasmata archaeon, assembly GCA_021797955.1. The sequence continues at coordinate 4,803 of JAJZYV010000078.1, read as the reverse complement.
TAAATAGATTGAGACTTTCGTTTAATAATTGAATATTTTAAAAATGGATGCTTAAAATTGTTTTGATTTAAATAACCAAACAAACTATTGGCAGCCGCATCCACAACTGTCTTCTGAGGTTTGCATATGTTGATGTCCGTGCCCTGATCCACATCCACATCCTTGCTGGGGCTCTGCTGAGGCGTTTCTTCCACATCCACATCCTTGATTCATATTTCCATGGTTATGTTTTGCTTCCATCTTCTATCAAAGCAACAATTTATACTCGTATTTAAAACATTAGAAGTGAAAAAATATTATAAGAGAAAGAAAATTAATTTTTTGGGTAGAATGAAGTAAGTTTTGTTCTTGTTTCTTTATCATACATAAAAGTCTGATCCTTCTCATCCAGCGTCTTTTTGTGTGTACCGTCGCAATATGGTTTATTGCCTGAGAGTCCGCATGCACATATATGCACTTCCTGATCCCCGACTTTTATGGCGTAAGGTACGTTCCTTTCGTGTAATACTAATCTTGCCATGCTAACGTTATCCTAAATTCATTCTTAAATAATTGTAAAAAGGAGAAAGATTGAATTTTATCTAACCCTTTCAAGAGAGAAAGAACCGAGATCGAAGGTAGTAGGCCGCGGATATACCTCAATCCATTCCCTTGATTTCACATTACCCAAACCAACTATACGAATATATTGTTTTGAATTTGCGATCTTGAACTCAATGGCGCCATCCATCATGTAGCTTATAGTTTCGTAAACTTTCTGTTCAAAAAGGCCATATTCAAGGAGGTACATAGCAGTTCCATTTTCGGCCTTCCTTTTCTGGACGAACTGTTGAATAAATCTCATTAACAGTTTTTCATCCAGTTGCGGTATATATGCTGTAAGCGATACAAATAGCATCCTGTAATACCCGTAGGATGCCTCCAGCTCCGTTGCAATTGTATCTAGGGACTTCATAAGAGCACTAACATTAGTTACATTATCTATAACCACAGCATATTTTGATGGAGATGACATCTGTATGGATCTTGAATAAAGATCGATAAAGCGGAGGATTTTATTTGCTTCCATCTTGTCAACAAGCTCAAGATCTTCCCCAAGTATTCTTGCAATTTCCTTCTTTATTTGTCTGATATCTTTATCTGCAGCTATAATTACAATTGGCACTGATTCAAGTATTGATTGGGCAGCAAAATTGTATGCAAGCGTTTCTTTTCCTGAAAAGGGCGGACCAAATAACACTAAATTTGATGAGACAGGAATTCCACCAAGCATGAGCTCATCAACTTTCTTTATTCCAGATGAAAGACGATCTTCAATTGTCTTTTTTTCTGCTGTATTACCAACTGCAATTTCTTCCACAATAGCAGTTTTCTTTCCTTCATCTTTCTCTGCTGTCAGTGTTTTGAGCTTTGCAATAATACCCTCAAGTTCTTTTTGCTTATCCTGAGCTCTTTTTATATCTTTGCTTATTGAATTCTTGACTTCCTCTAATTCGATTATTTTCTTATTGATCTCATCCATTTCAAGTTCGCTCAATTGTCTTCACCATTCTTCCATGTATCTGACACAACCCATGGCGGTTCAGAAGGGTTTAATGGCTCCATTCCTTTGATCTGATGCTCATCAAGAATTTTTTCATCTATGACTATTCCCAATCCTTCCTTCCCTGCCAATCTCAAATATCCATTCTCAATGCTGTATCCAGATTTAACTATTTTCTTCTTCCACTCAGGCCAGTATTCCTCGAAACTTTCCTGTATAATGAAATTTTGCATTGTAAGATCCACATTCAGTGTGGCGGCCGTCTGAACTGGTCCAAAGGCATTATGTGGGGCCACTGGCATTCCCCTTGAATCCGCTATGGCATAAATATTTCTCAATTCTGATATCCCCCTGCAATTGGTTACATCCGGCTGTATAATATCAACCTTTTCCCCATAAATATTTCTTGCGAAATCTCTGGCATTCAATATCCGTTCTCCTAGCGCAACTGGAGTTGAAATTCTTGATCTTAGGACGGGAAGAAGGTCCTCGAGTTCAGGGTGAAGGGGTTCTTCAAAAAACATGCATGAATATTTATCAAGTTCAGCGGTTGCTTTTACCGCGGCATCCATTGAAAATCTACCGTGGAATTCTATTAGAAGATCCAGGGAAAAATCAAATTCGTTCCTCAATGCTTCAACAATAGATGATGCATTTTGAAGGCTTTCCCTGTCTATGTGATCATATGCGCTTCCAAAAGGATCAAATTTTATTGCAGTTATTCCTTTTTTCACAACGGTTTTTGCTCGTGTTACGAAATCATCTGGAGTTTTGCAACCTGAATACCAGCCATTTGCATACATTCTGGCTTTATCCCTTACAGTGCCTCCAAGCAGATTAAATATGGGCTCGCCCACATATTTCCCAATGAGATCCCAGGAAGCAATGTCAAAGGCACTTAATGCAGATGTTGCCTCCATGGATCTGCTAAGATAGAAGGAATTTTTATAGAAATCCATTATATTCTTACCCAAGGAGAAGACATCTTTTCCTTGAAAAGACCGCTTAACCTCATTAAGGCTCTCAAGGACAGGAAGGGTCATTAGTGTAGTTGGAGCTTGCCCATAGCCTACTTTTCCATCATCGGTTGTTAATCGCAATATTAGCATGGTTGAACTCCATGGAGAGGATAATTCATTTGAGAGATCACCAATTTCAAAGATTTCAACGTCCCTTATTTTTTGTGTCATGGTATACCAATTCAAAATCATGCTTAAGTTTAACTATTTTCATTCAAGGAAGCATTCATCAATTTTCATAATAATAGTCTTTTTCAAATCGATAAGCTATTTAAATTGGTTCTTATGAATTCATAAGGGTTTCATCAAATATACTGAAATTGCTTTCATAGGACTCACATAGAGAAAATTTAACGCAAGTGAGTGAAATCCATATTATTTTTCTAAACGTCTTGCATCGTCGGCTTGTAGACAGAAGTGAAAGTGGCTTCATGCCTGCATAAATCTTTAAAGTCACAAGGTTATCATGAACGAACGAGCACCTTCGGTCCAAGAGGAATTCAAGCTCATGGTGATTCCGCAAGCGATCTTTGATGAGGAGGTCACAAGATTATTTCTACTCCAACAAAATTACCTAATATGTCAAAATATGCAATAATTAAAGAATTGGAGCTGAATGGTAAAAAGTTCAAATATTTTTCATTGCCTGAACTGCAGTCAAAGAATCATAATATCTCAAGACTCCCATTTTCACTTAGAATTGTACTTGAATCTGTAATCCGGAATTCGACAAAAGGTCTTGCCAATGAAAAAGATATTGAAAATATTCTTGAATGGAATGCGAAGGAACCTGCGGACTCAGAAATACCCTTTACGGTTTCACGAGTTCTAATGCAGGATTTCACAGGTATTCCAGCCATAGTCGATCTCGCATCTATGAGGGATACCGTAGTTCGCCTTGGCAAAGATCCCGATGTTATAGAGCCAGAAGTTCCCGTTGATCTGGTAATAGATCACTCGGTTCAGGTTAATTACTTCGGAGATGATGAATCGTTCCAGAAAAACGTTGAGGAAGAGTTCCGAAAAAATGGAGAAAGGTACCAGTTTCTGAAATGGGCCCAGGGAAGCATGAAGAACCTGAGGATAGTCCCACCATCAACAGGAATTGTGCATCAGGTAAATCTGGAATATCTTGCGAAGCTCGTTTATACAAAGAAAGAAGGAAATGAAGAATTTGCATATTTTGATTCTCTAGTAGGTACGGATTCACACACGACAATGGTCAATGGACTTGGAGTTGCGGGGTGGGGTGTAGGTGGAATAGAGGCAGAAGCAGCAATGCTGGGACAGCCTGTCACCTTTCAAACGCCTAGCGTTGTGGGCGTAAACCTTCATGGTTCTCTTCGATCCGGAATTACCGCGACAGATCTGGTCCTTACCGTAACGGAAATTCTCAGAAAAGCAAAGGTCGTGGGAAAATTCGTTGAATTCTTTGGGAGTGGTATTAAGAGTCTTTCCTTGCCTGACAGGGCAACTGTATCCAACATGTGTCCTGAATATGGAGCCACTATGGCTCTGTTTCCCATAGACGATGAAACCCTATCATACCTGAGAATAACGGGGAGATCAGAAGAGCAAATTGCACTGGTAAAGAAATATTTTGAAGCACAGGGACTCTTTGCATATACAGGTGGAGCGGAATACAGCGAAATCATTGATATAGATTTGGAAAGCATTGTTCCAGTTATTGCTGGACCAAAACTTCCACAGCAAAAAGTTCAACTTAAGGATGCGGGAAGAAGCTTTCTCAAATTCATGGAAGAATCAGGTGCCAAACAATCAGGAAAGGGCCAAACAGTTCAGGTTAGCCTGAAGACTGAAAAGATAAAAATATCAGGAAGAGAGGAAACTCTCTCTGAAGGAGATGTTGTAATTGCTGCAATTACCAGCTGTACAAATACTAGCAATCCAAGAGTTATGGTTGGTGCTGGACTTCTGGCTAAAAAGGCCGTTGAAAAAGGATTAACGGTCTCTCCAAAAGTGAAAACAAGCCTGGCTCCCGGGTCAAGGGTTGTTACCTCATATTTGGAGCAAAGCGGTTTGCAAAGATATCTGGATGAATTGGGATTCTATCTTGTTGGATATGGATGCACAACATGTATAGGCAATTCTGGACCGCTCCCGGAAGTGATTGAACAAGCTATTGATTCAGAAAATCTCTCAACTGTGGCGGTACTGTCAGGGAATAGGAATTTCGAAGCAAGAATACACAAGAGCGTAAAAGCAAACTATCTGATGTCA
>JAJZYV010000077.1 GCA_021797955.1 Thermoplasmata archaeon | reverse complement strand
ACTTGGAAGGGGAGGTGCTGTCCTGGAGGGGATTAAAAGTACTAAATCTGAAACAGTGTGTTTCGTTGATGCTGATGGATCTGCACCTTGGTTTGAGTTAGCAAAGGTCGCGTCCACTGTAAACAGTGAAAATCGATGTTCAGTTGGATCCAGATGGGTGCGAGGATCAGTAATTCACAATCACGAACCTCTCTTGAAGACTATTTCCGGGAGGTTGTGGCACTACATAACATTCCTAGTTCTGGGTATTAGGACAAAGGATGTTCAGTGCGGCTTAAAATGTTTTTACGGTTCTCTCGCTAGGGAAGTGGCTAATAAAGTTACAACAACAAACAGTTTGTTCGACGTCGCGCTTCTTTATAATATCAAACGCATGGGATATAATATAACGGAGATAGGTATAGAGTGGAGTCACAAAGAAGGGACAAAAATGTCTTTAACAAAGAATCATGTCTTTCTTATGTTTTTAGGAGTTTTGGGTATAAGGTTAGCACATACCAATTTCTATGCCAGACATAAAAAATCTTTGGACCCAAAAGCACGAAAAGTCTTAAGATTTATCAACCAATTTCACTAGGATGTCTATTCCGTTTTGGAGACGCAGTTTTATTGTAACGACCGAGGGTACTTTGTATGGTTAAGCAACGTATCATCCCCGTTATCTTCATAAATAGTTTCCGTGGAAGTGGAATTGGTGATTTTGGCTGGAAACTGTATAATGAGTTGAAAAGTCTAACAGATATTGAGTATATGGAAATAACGCCTTCCTGGAAAGGGTTTACGACCTTATGGAAATATATATTAATGAAGCGCTCCAAGATAATATTGAATATAGGATTCACTTCATACGGGAAATCCACCGTTAGAAATTTTTTTGGTTTCTTTATGATAAAATTGTTAGCGGTGATACGTAGAAAGGTAACTGTAATACTTCACGACTCTGTTGACACTTCCAACCTGGAGGTTTCTGGTTATAAAGGCTCCAGACTAATGACTGCAGGAGGATCTATTGCCACCAAAATGCTTGGACATCACACCATTGTTGTTTTTTCCAAAAAATTCTTTAACATCCTTAAACAAAAATATAGCTTTACCAAAGTTCAGTATTTTCCATTTCCATGTGAAAGAAATGAGGTTACGGAATGCTATAATTTTAATGGACCCGCGTTAATTGTCAATCTTGGCTATGTGGCTCCCTACAAAGGGCTCGACATACTCCCCAGTGTGAAAACTTTATTGGGGACAGTAGAAATGGTTGTTATTGGAAACTTTCATCGTACACTATCCTCCACAAGTAAAGGTGAAAAATTTATTTCTGAATTTAAGGCAAAAATGGCGGATTCGAACATTCCTCTGCTTGGGTATATGAGCGACAGTGACGTGGTAAAACTAATGAAGGGATACAAATCAATAGCTGTTTTACCTTACGTTTCCGGTTATAATTCGAGCTACTCTGCAATATTCTTTGTAAATCTTGGAATACCGGTTATTACTTCTAACATTGATCTGTTTCAGGAGATTTATGAAAATGGAGCAGGAATTTTATTGGTTGACAGAAATGCGGAAAAGTTTGCCGATGCAGTGAAGAAAATAACAGAAAACCAAACACTGGTGCAAGATTTGGTTATAAAAGATATGGAGTATTGCAATAAATTTTCAATGCTATCATTAGGAAAAAGTATCCTGGAAAGTCTAAGTAGTTCAACTTAAAGGTATATGCAGTTAATTCAATTAAGCATTTTTCTGGACTAAAAATCTTAAATCGTTAGCACCATTTTCCCTAAGTGAAAATTGGGTTACTAGCATATGAATTAAGGATGAACGGAAGTGGCCAGAGCCGGTTTCTAATCAACATATGCAAGGGAATAAAAAATTCTGGTTATGATCCAATTATTTTCAGTCTTTTTATAGATGATTCCATTCAAAATTATCTGAGATCAAACAATATTGAATATCATTGCAAAGATAAGACACCTGGCAGATTGTTCAGTTTTTATGTGATTACTTATAGTCATTCTTTATCTAAAAAACTCGCTGAACTTGTGGTCGAGAATGAGGAATGTGACGTTTACATAGTGATGGCGGACGAGGCCATAGGGGTAGTGGAAAATATTCACAAACTCAAGACTGTTTACATTTCCAATGGGGATATGATCTTACTATTCCTGAATCATGATTTCAGGATCAACAGACGCCTGTTAGCATATACCCTTGAAAGAGATTTTGTGTCCAAGATCAGGGAGCATTCGAAAATTGTTTCCAGGTTTGACATGATTATTGCAAACAGCAATTTCACCTCAAATCTGATGGCTTATCTGTATGAAATCCCAATAGACAGGGTTGTTTACCCTCCAGTGGATTCCAATATTTTTTACAGGCAATTGAGCAGAGACATTAATGAAGAACAATACGCCGTTGCAATTTTACGGAATGAAAATGATCCCATCAATTCCAAGTTGCAGCCTCTTTCTAAAATAATCCCTCTTAAGATAGTGGGCGGTGGGCACTTGAAGGGAGCTGAAAATTTAGGGTATATTAGTGATGATGAACTTAGAGAAGTATATTCCAATGCAAGGATAAATTTATCTCCAAACACCAAGGAATATTTTGGATATTCAATCGTTGAATCGATGAGTTGCGGCACTCCGACAGTAGCCTTCAACAATGCCGGAGCAAGAGAATTGATAGAAAATGATATCAATGGCTGGCTTGTCTCCGGTATCAAGGATCTTGAGAGAAGAGTTACAGAAATAGTTAAGACAGATGAAGATTTATCAGGGAGGTGCCTCGAATATTCGAAGAAATACAGCATTGAGCGGTCCACTTCACAGTTAATCAGTTACCTCAAAGAAATTTGACCATTTACAATATATCCCGGCTTCCATATCGCTTCGTCCAAGACCAAAATGATTAATATTGTTGCATAGGATCATGCATCATTGCATCTATTTGTACACATTATGTCTAGGTTTTCTTCGATCTTCCACCGAGTCGAATTTTACGGTTTCATAATTGCACTTGTCTTCTTTCTTCTCCTGTCCTATTACAACATTTTAATGCTGGAATCTTATAACTATACAATATTCGATCTGGGCCTCAATTATAGGACAATTTTTCTTTTCCACACGAACTACCATTTGCTGGAATGGCCTAATCCACCACTGATTACTCCGCTCACCTACAGCAAGTTGATATATGTCCCATTATCTTTTACATTATATCTGAGCGACTCTGCTGGAACTCTTCTGATCGATCAGATATTATTGATATCCGTTGGTGGATACTCATTATTCAGAATTGCCGGAATAAAGACTGGAAACAACCTCACATCAATTGTAGCTGAACTTATTTATTTCCTGTATTCGGCAACTTATGGTTTCATGGCCCAAGGAGGTAACTTCATGGTGTTCTTCGAAGGTTTTTTTCTGCTGGGGTATTTTCTATATCTTAAGAAGAGACCTTTGTCCTCATTTGTGGCCTTCATTTTTGCTTCCATCAGTAATGTCTTTGCTCCAGGGCTTATTATTCTGTTCTTTCTAATCGACTTTGCTGCGAATAAATCATGGAAGCTCAATTTTCATGATTCCGCGATTAAAAGATCTTTCCAAAAGAGTATCCAAAGGATCAAAGATAGGGACATCAGGTGGAAATTGTTCCTGATACTGGCCATATTTATTCTTGAGCTATCTCTGTCCCTGTTTTTCATTGAAAAATATGGTATTTCTGGACTGATCGGTTCTGCACGACTCTCCGCTGGTGGAACTTCTTCTGTCGCAACGAATGGTTCCGTTGGTAATGTCTTATCCCGGGTGTTCCAGAACATAGGACTTTACAAGTTTAACGTTCTGAGTCAAATTTTTGCTCCGGTTCTTTATGTAACCCTTCTTACCCCTTACGCCTTGTTGATTTTTATGTTTGTAGGGGTGGCATGGTACTCCAATCAATCAGTATACTACGCTTCCCTTGACACACAATATTCATCGCTGTTCGCTGCTTTCGTGTTTATTGGTTTTGTTCACTTCTTCAGGAAAAGAAATATTTCCGATAATGCGCAGAAAATTATTAAGAGAGTTCTAGTTTTAGTGTTAGTATCGTCCCTGGTATCTTTCCTAGTGTATTCACCTTTCAACATGGAGAGCATTCAGAATGGTACCGTGTCAAAATACGTTGATGTGACCCCGTTTGACAAGGATTTGACGCACGGACTGAGCCTTATTCCCAAAAATTCTAGCGTATTTATTCAAAATATCTTGCCCCAGATGATGAACAGGGAAGTGGTTTACATGTCTGGATACTATAATGGTCAACCCGTAGATTACGCGGTGATAATTCCATTTTCCTTTAGTTACTTATCGCAACATTACGGTGGATATAACTACACTTGGGCCATGTTCTTTGAACACAACAGTTCTTATGGCCTTTATGAAAACATATCGGGTGCTCTGGTATATAAAATAAATTATTCCGGACCGCTTGTTTATGACGTGAACTGAGTAGGGCAAGAGATCATATAAGAATGAACATCCGACCAAAAAGCCCTACTCCCAATTTTTTTGACCTTGTTTCAACAAAGTTTGATAGATTAGAGGATAATATACGTCCCGTCAAGGTTATTATTAAATTAGTTATAAACGGTGCACCAACATGCGTAATGTCGCGATAGTGGGCAGGGCAAATTCCTTCAAAAGTAACTATGGTCAAGGGATAGAAAGGTACAAATACGAACTGTCAAGTAGAATCTTGAGGATCAATGATAATGAAGTAACAATCAGAAAATCGGAGATAAGTTTTCCTCCCTCGCTTCCCAGAAATCGTACAATGTCAGGAGCTACTTTCCTGCTTGGCTCTTTTTTTTCCACTTTTGATGGTTTTTCGCTCGTTCATAATGTCGATCAACTTCCGTTATTGGCACCCTTTAGAGTTAAACAGAGTCTGTTTGTCCAAACTCTTTATGATTTTCAGGCTACTGAATTTCCAAACATGTTTAACATAGAGAGCTCTTTAATCGGAAAAATAAAGAAAATTCTCTTTGTCAGAATGTCTAAGTTTCAAGAAACGTACAAGGATATATTTGATCATTATATCGCAATTTCATCGTTAACGAGAGATGATGCTGTTGGCCGTGGATTTGATCCTTCAAAGATCTCTGTAATAAATTTGGGAATAGATGAGAGGTTTATTAACACTAAAATTACCCGTGAGAAAGACAAGAAAGTAGTAGGCTATGTGGGCACTTTTAGCACCAACAAAAATTTGCACTTTGCTCTCAGATCATTCTCGATGGTTGATAATAAAGAAATCATGTTTAAAATTTGGGGAAAAAATCATGATTTCAAGAAATACAGAGATATTGATCCAAATCTCAAGGTTGACCCAAGGGTTAAGTTCATGGGCTTTGCACCAGAGGAAAGATTGATTGAAATTTATGATGAATTTCGAGTTTTAGTCTTTCCAAGTCTTGTTGAGGGATTTGGCATTCCAATACTTGAGGCACAGGCGCGTGGTGTTCCGGTAATCATCCTGAAAAAGAGCAGGATTCCGAAGGAAGTGAGAAAATTCTGCATTGAGGTCGAGGATTACTCTGAGATGGCAAACGCAATTGACGCCTATACGAACAGTCCTATATCTGATTCCAGAATGAAAGAAATGATTCAATATTCCAGAAGCTTCACGTGGAATGACACCACTCTTAAGACACTAAAACTGTACAAAAAATTATTAGAGTGAGCCAACATTGTGAAAAGATGTATTATTGACTCGTTCCAACTCTGAACTTCTGTACTCCTTCGGATTAAAGTATGATTATGCCTAGATACATATTATGCTAAGATCTTCCCTAATAACTATGATTGTATGGTTGAATTTCGAGATCTAGACGAAAGAATGGAGTTAATCAACTTCAAGGCATAGGGTCTGAAAATATTGAGGATTGGTTCCGGTATCAGAATCGCTGGATACAAAGTTATCCAACTAATCATGTTGTTTTTTGTATATTTGTAAAGTGTTTGTCTTTTAATTATGCTGGCAGATTTTTTTCGAAATCTATCATATAGCATGCTAATAGAGACCTCATAGAGATATTTCGAAAAGATAATTCCACCCGTGAAAACCCTATATCCGTATTTTTTGCATATTTTGGGTAAGTATATTGAGTAGAATTGAAGATGCACAATCAGCGTTCCATCTTCAGAATATTGACCTGCGGGATTATATTCTAAGTGTTTTTCAGTGTTTATCGTAGGTTCCGCGTTCCCTTGAGAGACCCATGGAAAGGGGAAAATCACCGACCTTGGACATACACTTAACGTCTTCAGAAGCCAGAATGTCTGCACAAAATGTGTGCCAATGCCCTCTTCCAAATCTGGAACTGTGCGTAAATAATCATTGTTAAAAATAATGCATGACATAAAAGTTATCGCTCTAAGCGTGATAGTTCTCAGAAACCTATTCTTATCATTAAAATACTCGATCTTTGATGGTTCCTTGATGATAAGACCCTCTTTAGTCTGGTTAAATTCTGGTGAGGCGGATCTGAACCCATTGATCATGATGATTGAACTGTTCTGGTTACTATTGATAGCATTAACAATCCCACCCAGACTGTTTGGCAGCAAAATATCATCATCGCCGATAAGATATGTAAATTTACCTTTTGCCAATAATACGCATTTCAAGAAATTTTTGTCCGGGCCGCCGTTTTCATCGTTTTTATTGTATTTTATAAAACTGTACCTTGAGGAGAAACTCCTTACAACCTCAGCGGTCTCATCCGTTGAACAATTATCCGATACAACCAATTCAATGCTTTCTCCAAATTTATCAACCTCTATTATCTGTGTTATAATGTTCTGTAAACTCCTCTTTAGGTACGCAGATCGGTTATAGGTGGGAACAGCAATGGTTAACAAAGGCCTATCTTGCCGGTTCTTCAGCATACCTATTCCGTAGCTCCATGTATTCGAGAATCTGCTGATCTGTTACATCCGTGATATCTTTACGGTTAGCCAGAAATTGTTTGTACCACTCAACTGTTTTTTCGATGGATTCCTCTATATTTAACACAGGATACCAACCAAGTTCCATCCTTGCTTTGCTAATATCAAGTTTCAGACGCTCTGATTCTCCGAACTTGGGTTCGCCATCTAGCCTGTAACCGATGTCCTTTCCCCAAAATCTGACAAATGTTCTGTACAGTTCACTAACAGATATCTCCCTCTCAGGGAGCGGTCCCAAGTTCCAGTCGCCAGAAAACTTCAAGTTTTCCCACATTTTTGAAACCAGAACAAACATTCCATAGATAGGTTCCAGTACATGTTGCCATGGACGGACAGAATTGGGATTTCTAATTACCATCTTCTGATCGCTCGAAATGCTTTGTACAATGTCTGGGATAATTCTGTGCTTTCCCCAGTCACCACCTCCGATCACGTTGCCTGCCCTGACTGTGGAAACCCCGACTTGAGACTGCTCAAAAAAACTCTCCCTGAATGAATTAACAGCTATGTCCTGACAGGATTTGCTTGCACTGTATGGATCTCTTCCGCCTATGAAATCGTTCTCTCTATAGGGGTAGGGCCATTCATTGTT
>JAJZYV010000076.1 GCA_021797955.1 Thermoplasmata archaeon | reverse complement strand
CTGCGGTGAATGGTTCGCTCGCAATAGTCTGTGGAGGAAAGGTCGATACATTTGACATGATAAGGGCCATTCTCCAGAGTTTCACATCAAAGCAGATTTACTGTGGTAAAGGCGGAAATGGGATTGGAGTAAAATTAGTAAATAACATGGTTATGGGAATCAATATGCTGGCTGTAGCTGAAGGTCTCGCACTTTCGCGTGCCATAGGTTTAGATGATAGAACTACAACTGAAGCTCTTCAAAGTGGAGGAGCAGCTTCAAGAATTTTAGAACTTAAGAAAGAAAAGATGATCAAGGGAGATTTTTCAACGCAATTTTCTCTGGAACATCAGCTAAAGGATATAAAATATGCAGTAGAACTTCAGAGAAGCCTTAAGGTACCAGATTTTTTGACTTCAATGGCTGATAGCATATACCTGTTGGAAAATGAAGAGCATGGCAAGGATGACATGTGTTCTGTAATGGAATACTATAAGAAAAAGAGAATAAATGATTGAACTTTTTAGCGAAATTGCCGAAGTAGTAGTCTTACTTGTTTTGTTTTCAACACTCCTGATAGGTTCATATTCAGACATTAAAAAGAGGGAAGTGGACAGAATCTTATTCTTGCCACTAATGGTATTAGCACTCCTGGTAAATGTACTTCTGTTTAAGTTATACGCAATATCTTTGTTCTCTTCTGTACTGTTTCTATGTCTTTTCTTTTCATACAATACAAAACTTTATGCATTGATAACTGCGTCAACCATAGTCCTGGGGTTGGTTGCAATATTCATCTTTGAGCCATCCCAAATGATTACTTGGTCTCTGGAGTCACTATTTTCCCTGCTTGTTCTTGGTGAAATCCTGTTTGGCGTTGGGGATATCAAAGCGATAGTTTCGGTTATTTTTTCCACAATATTTTTGCCATTCAACCTTCTTAGAGATTCTGTTTTGATTCCCTTCTCCTTCGTCTTTACAATTAACCTTGGTCTAGTATCAGTTGCTGCAATGTTTTGGGGTTTTTACAGCCTGTATAAACTTTCTGGTACTATAGGTATGAGAGCTTCAGCAGAAAATATTAAGGATATTAATCCGGTAATTTTCCACACTTTCGAATATAGAGAAAATAAATACATAAGATACAACATACCATTCATTGAATTCATTCTGTTCGCAACCATAATAACATTCATAGGTGTTAAATTCCAAGTCCCGTTTTAGATTAAGATGAAACGAACCCTTGTCTTGAATCCTGTTCGTATTTTCAACCCTTTACCCTTAGACAGAATAATAAAAGACAGCCAGGACGAAATAGAAATTCTTGAAGACATGTCGGTTGTTATAGAAAATGGAAAGATCAGAGAATTAATAAAATCAGGTCGCGCTGAAAGGGAAATGGGAGATTACAACATCATAGACTGTTCAGGAAAGGCCATACTCCCGGGATATGTTGACAGCCACACTCACTTGGTGTACAGTGGAGACAGGTCAGAGGAATTTGAGATGCGTTCAAGAGGTGTTTCATATCTTGAACTTCTCCAGTCTGGCAACGGAATTCTCAGAACGCTTGAAAGCACGAGGAAAGCAAGTCTCTCTCAATTGGTGAATCAATCAATGCAACGATTGAAACGACATTTGGAAAATGGAACTACAACTATGGAGATTAAGACTGGATACGGACTAGATTACAAAAACGAAAAGAAAATGTTAGACGCTATGTATAAACTGGAAAAATTAACCCGGGTAAAAATTGTCAAAACATTGCTTCCATTGCATGCCGTACCAAAAGACCAGGGGAGGAATGAATACCTAGAATTATGCCAAGATAGAATAATCCCAGATCTCTGGAAACGATCAGATTTTATAGATTCTTTCTGTGATAATGGGGCATTCACTGTGGAGGAGACAAGAAATTTTTTCAGGGAATGCATGAAATATGGCAGAAAGTTCCGGCTTCATGCAGATGAACTGGAAAATATCGGGGCATCTTTACTCACTGAAGAATTTCCAATAATCTCCATAGATCATCTCCTTCACTCAAAAATGAGGGATATAAAAAGGGCTTTTAAAAATGGTGCGATTCCGACCATACTCCCAGGTACTGCATTATCCCTAGGAGAAGATTATCCGCGGGTTGATGAATGGTTAAACGAGGGAATTCCTGTAGGTGTGGCATCTGATATTTCACCACTTTCTCCAGTCCCGGATATGAAGTTTCATGGATTTCTGGCAATAAAATACTGTGGAATGACTCCCAAAGAGGCATTCAATGGCATGACCAGCATCTCGTCACACAGTCTTGATCTGGATAAAAAGAAAGGACAAATTGCAGCGGGATTTGATGCGGATATATTAATAAGTGACGTGAAAGAGGTCAGAGACACGTTTTACAACTGGGCGAATACTGAATTTACAGTTATTTTGAACGGACAAGTTCACGATTTTAAAAAAACTTGAGAAAATCAATTAAGCCCAATTGATATTATCCAGAGTTGGCATATCTTGACCCTGGAAAGGTCATAGCGAAGTTGAAGGAACTTAATGCAAGAAGAATTCTTTTGCAATTACCAGACGGTCTGAAACCAAGTGTTTTCAGATATTATAACGAACTGTCAAGGGATTTTGATGTTATAGTGAGTTCATCAGGTTTTTATGGTGCATGTGACACGGGAACAATGGACGAATGGAAAAATGTTGATGCTGTTGTTCAGCTGGGGCATACAGAGATTCCGAACGTCCCATATAGGATTCCCGTTATTTTTGAGGAATATGTTCATGAAGATTACAGAGGATTTCATGATCTTGATCTTTCTGAACTGAGGAAGAAGAAGTACGGAAAGATAGGGGTAGCATATTCCATACAGTACAGGAAAGCCGCCCAGGAGCTAAAAGATTTTTTAATGGAAAACGGATTTGAAGTATCCATAGGAAAGCACGATGGAAGACTGAAGTATGATGGACAGTTATTGGGATGCAATTTTAGTCCACTTCATGAACTTGAGACATGGGCAGACTGCCACGTGGTAGTCTCAACAGGGGTTTTTCATTCCCTTGGAGCACAACTGGCTGTTGAGAAGGAAGTGTATGTCCTGGACATGAGTGAGCCCCAGAGGCTTAGATCAATGAAGGATGAAGCCGATAGACACATAAGAAAAAGATTCATCAATATGTCTAGGGCTTTGGAAGCAAAGAAATTTGTTGTAGTTGTAGATACGAAAATAGGTCAATATAGGTTGAATCTCGCAAAAAAGATCATGAAAGACATTAAGGAGATGGGCAGAGAAGTTGTCCTCGCCTATTCCAATGAATCTTCACCAGCTGAATTTGAAAATATGATGGCGGATTGTATAGTTTTCACAGGATGCCCAAGGGTTGCAACAGATGATTTCGACAGATATAAAAGTCCAATACTTACGGCTCAGGAATTTAACATGATATTCAAAAAGAAGGGAAATGGCAAATATATAATGGACGAGATAGTCAATGTAGATACTATGCCGTGACAAGTGGTTTTCCTATCAGATAAGTTGGCCCAGTTTCCACGATTTCACATTGAATTTTTGTGAACTTCTCCATTTTTCCGGGAATTACAACCGGTCTGTATGCATCATCCCTTCCAACGCTTGTTTCCCTCCTCCCATCCTCTGTTATCATTATTTCCCTGACAGTTCCTATAAGTTTCTCATAATTTTCACTAATTATTTCCTTATGAATTCTTGAATATTCTGCACTCCATTTCTTTACATTGTTCGAAGGTAGTGTCTTTTTATTAAAATCCCTTGTAAACTGTCTGGGTGAAAATGTTGTTATATTCACAATATCAGGCCTGCTTTTATAAAGAAGATCAACGGTACTCTGGAATGATTCCTCATCTGATCCTGGGTATCCCACAATTATGTCAGTTGAAAAAACACTATCCGGGAATTCCTCTTTAAATCTGTTATTAATCATGTAATAAGAATCAACAGTGTATTCTCTGTTCATCAGTTGTAATATTCTGTCATCTCCATCTTGGACTGGGAGATGCATGAATTTGAAAACCTTTTCAGATCTGTAAGAGTCAATCAAACCATCAATAATTTTTTCTGTATTTTTTGGTTCCATCATTCCCACTCTCAACTTAAAATCTTCAGGAATACAGGTTAAAGTTTTAACAAGTTTATCTAAGGACGTCCCTATATCTAATCCATAGGCAGCTGTATCAAGGGAACTGATTCTGATTTCCCTAACTCCGCGATCCAGAATCATACTAACTTGATTTACTATCTTTTCTGGGTGTCTGGACAGGAGTTTTCCTCTTGCAACCCTCGATATGCAGAAGTTGCAATTCCCTGTACATCCTTGATTAATGGGAATTCCATCAAGGATTGAAGTCTCCTTAATTTCTATATTGTCTATTTTTCCTCTGTATAAGTCTCTAAATTCTGAGGGAGTGATCAGATCAACGTTCTTCTCTTTAAGTACACCGGAAGAAGTTGGTGGAAGACATCCAATAACTTTTGTATTTCCAAAATTGGAAAGTTCCCCGATTCTCTGGATCATTTTCCTTTCAGTCTTTCCTATAACTACGCAGGTTCCAATTACTCTTATATCTGCTTCTTTTGGATCGCTTGTTATGGAGTCCCCTTCTTCCATGATACTGTTAATGTAAAGGCCCGTCTCAGATTTTTCCTGAGTGCAGCCGTACGCCTCAACATAAATCTTCCTTGGCATTGCTCCATTGGAATTTTAAACCCAATGTTAAAACTTTTGACATTAATTGATGAAATAATGATATTGTGAAGCGGAAATCTTAACGGCTGAAATTCCCAGATCTATTTAATTTAAATTCGAATTAGATTAAAAAAGGGTTAATAATTAAATTTTTCACTCTGAAATAAGAGTTTTACCTTCACCTATAACAGTCCTTGCAAATGAGTCGAACTGGAACGGATCTTTATTCCATACGGTTAAGGAAGCTAATTTTCCATTTTCAAGTGTTCCAAGATTATCCAGCCCGAGGATTTCTGCTGGCCTGGAAGTAACGTAAGAAACACACTGTTCCTTAGTGGCACCAAATCTCATAAAGTGCCTCGTAGTAAGGAATAGGGTTCTCTGTAATATTACAGGGTGGTCACTTATCAGAGCGAATCGTGTTCCTGAATTTTGGACATACTGGACATTTCTCCAGGTTTCGTGCTTTAGTTCAACCTTGTATGGATGTGAATCTAGGGGGCCATATACCAAAGACAGGTCTCTTTTCTTGATTTCCTCAAAAATACTTTTGCTGTGGAAATCCATTCCATGGTTTATTATTGGTTTTATTCCAAATTGGTCAACCAGTCCCATCAGGAAATGTGCATCATCTTCCTTATGTAGATGGCACATTATTTTATAATCACCCTTAATAAGTTTGATTAGAAATTCTGTTTCATTATCTATCTCATCAATAGTTTTTTTCCCGTTCTCAATCAGGTTCATTGCTTTTTTCGCTGTGGTAAATCTATCTCTTATTATAGCACCAACACCCATTCTTGTAGTTGGTCTCTTTCCCTTCCATTCGGTTGTGCTTCTTGGATTGTATCCCAAAGCCATTTTAACGCCGATATCCTTTACGAAGGCGTCCTTTATATTAGACGAGTAATTTCTTATCAGAGAACCCATTCCACCAAGTATATTCCCACTTCCTGGGAGAACCACAGAATAAAGTACTCCATGTTCTACCGATTCTGAAAACGCATGGTCATCCATGTAAACTCCATCAACTGCCCTGCCCAGTGGAATCATTGAATCCAGTTTATCGTTCGCCTCACTCTCGCTACCAGGCTCTCCAGCCCTATCGAGTCCTATATGGCTATGTGGGTCTATGAAAGAAGGTGTTACAACCCCTTCTGAGACAATATCACATTCTGGCTTCTTTTGACCCACATATGTGATTTTTTCTCCTTCGTATCCGATATACATTTCCTTGTAAGATTCCTTTCCATCATAAAGTGTGGTTGCCTTTACTGCCTTCATAAATCTGTGATAATGGCATTTGATTTAAGATTAATCTTATAATCTATCCGTTTATAAATTTAAAAAGTAAGTGAATTATCGTGGTAAAAATCAACAGGGAGGAAACTATGATTAATCCAAATCTCATGACCTGTAAGTGAAACAAGATGCTACTGATCGGACAATTGAGGCATACAACAAACTGAGTGGATTATACGATGCTGAAACAGTGGACTTTTGGGAAAATTTTCCCACGGACATAGTCAATGCTTTTTCAAGTTCACTGAGGGGAAAATTAGTTGCAGACCTGGGAAGCGGACCTGGAAGAGATGCGGAAATATTGAGAAGTAGGGGACTCGAAATTCACTGTATAGATGCATCGGGAGAAATGGTCAGCATTACACGATCAAAGGGATTTCATTCAGTTCAGGCAGATTTGCGTTCCAAAGACTTAGATTTAACGGAGTATTTCGGCATCTGGGCATACTCTTCACTAATTCATCTGAAGAAAATGGATACTACCGCACTACTTGAACGAATTTCTATTTCTGCAAGATCGGATACTATGGGGTTGTTTGGTTTCATAGAAGGAAATGGAAACGAAATAAAATCAATGACGGGCACAAATCAGAAAAGGTTTTTTCAATACTACAGTTTAGCTGAACTTGAGGAATTAATGGAAAACTCTGGTGTTAAGATAATTAAAGTTTTCAATTATAGACCCAAAAATCATAACTACATCAACCTGCTTGTAAGATTTTAATGTTTTATGTAATTCTAACTTCCTGTCATGAGTCTTGTGTATTCTTCTTCACTTATCTTTCCAGTTTTGAGGGCTAATTCTTTTATTGATTTGTGAGTCTCAAGTGCTTCTCTCACTACCTTGGCAACTGTATCATAACCAAGAATAGGGTTTAATAGTGCCGCGGAGCCAAAACTCTTTGAAAGATGTTCGTTGCATGCTTCCCTGTTTGCTTCTATCCCATCAATCAATAATCTCCTGAACATGCTCATTCCGTTTGTAATAATCTGAAGCGATCTGGAAAGTTCATAATCTATGTTTGGCATCATAACATTAAGTTCAAACTGGCCAGCCTGAACTGATAAGTTAAGCGCCTGCTGAGCGCCGATAACAGAATGGCAGATCATGTTCATTGCTTCTGCAATAGACGGGTTGATCTTTCCGGGCATTATTGACGATCCCTGTTGGACGGCAGGAATAAATATTTCGTGCAATCCAGTCCCAGGGCCAGAATACATTAATCTCAAATCATTGGCAATTTTGTTGATATCAAGTGCATTTGTCGCCACAGCATTCATCATTCTCGAGAAATCTGATTGAAATTCCATTATTCCTGGCAAGTTTTCACTGGTTCTGAAGTTGTAACCAGAATGCTCTGCAATTTCCTTTACAATCTCCTCTTTGTATCCCTTTGGTGTGTTTATGCCTGTTCCTGTTGCAGTTCCACCTATGTTTAGTTCCAATATGAAGTCCATCGCGTTTTCAAAATCCTGTAAGTTCTTTTCAAGTGTATATGCGTATGCAGAAAATTCCATTCCCAGAGTTACAGATGCAGCATCTTGAAGATGTGTCCTGCCAGGTTTCTTCACGTTTTTGAACTGTTCGGTTTTTTTCTTCATTGATTCTATGAGTTTGTTTAATTCTTCCATGTATCTTTCTGCTTTAAAAACGGCTGCAATTCTCATCATCGTTGGATAAGAGTCGTTAGTGGATTGGCTCATGTTGACATGATC
>JAJZYV010000075.1 GCA_021797955.1 Thermoplasmata archaeon | reverse complement strand
GTCTTTCCGTTGAACGTCACTGACCAGGAAGTACCTGATGATAATCCTGATTCGGTGAATGTTACTGGATAGCTTGTCGGTGCTGGCGTTGATGATGTTATATCATTGACGAAATTGTTCGCATTTATTGAACCCCATCCTACTGCTAAGCTATATCCATTGTTTGCACTGAAAAGCGCATTTGAACCGTTGGATACAAAGTAGAATGGCTTAGATGCACTGTATGAACCGTTGTATTCAGCCTGGGCAAGTTTGTATATAAGAGGGTTAGCAAAGCCCAATTTGTGGCCTACTGCGTAATCCATTGTTGCAAAGAGACCAGCTGTAAGTGGTGATGCAATGCTTGTTCCCCAGAGTTCCTGATACCCGGTACTTCCACTGTAAGATATCCATATTTCCATGTTTGCTCCATCTGCGGCAACATCAGGAGTCCCTCTTCCAGAACTTACTCCCGTTGTACCTGATGCTCCTGTTATGACTGAGTTCGCGTCAGAGCTTGCCTTTTGCCATGAAGGTTCTGCATAAACTTTACTTACTCCTCCCTGTGAACCGTCACCGGCGTTAGGTGTGTTGTACCATACAGCCTCTGTTGAGATTCCTGTGGTACCACTACCATCGGTAGATGCGGTTCCTGAAACGGTTGTTGCCAATCCGCCAACTGCTGTAGCGCCATATGTGTTATATGATGCTGTGGCGGGGAAACTTGGAGCTGCTCCTCCAGAACCTGAATTTCCGTCATCTCCAGATGATGCAAAGACTGAAATTCCCATAGCTGCAGCCTGCTGCAGATCGGAAGTCCATGTAGCATCTGTCATATCACTTCCTCCCCACGAGTTGGAAATTGCAACTGTGTGTGTAAGTTGTGGATATGATGAACTTGGGCTCAATATGAATGAAAATGCCTGATCCAGATAGGTTTGTGTGGCTTGTGGACCATAAACTTCAACAACAGTTGCTCCTGGTGCTGCTGATCCGGCCATTTCCAGATCCAAGGTACTTTCAAAATCAGCCTGAGTGTTATCATTTGCTGCTGAGGGCCCTGGTGCTGGTGCTCCACCGAGTGGTGCTCCGTATACAGATGAATGTGGTTCTCCAGAAGGTAATGTCTTGTTAAAATAGGAGAATATATCCGACGGAACATACGGTGCAACAGATGTGCCTGCACTGTTTGTTCCAGACCATAGAATTGTCGCTATGGTTTCGTTGGTTGGATATCCATATTTAGTGTATAACTGCTTGAGCTGGTAAGCGGCTTGCATATCCGAGCCGTAAAGCAATTGTGAACCTGAGGATGTGGTAAAGTATGGTGATGGATTAACAAGGTTCAGTGTTGCAGTGTGCTCATTGTTCATTCCTGCAATGTTTATTACCTGTGATGCGAATTGAGCTGGCAAAATAGCTGATGCTGTTGGGGCTGTGAATTGGTAATTGCCCTTTTCAAATAATTGTATGCCTGCGTGGAATACCTGATTGAAATGATTTACACTACCTCCCAAAACTATTGAGGTTCTGTCACTATATGTCTTTACTGAGAAACCAAGGGATGTGTAATAAAGAACCATGCTGTTGTAAAGAGATGCTGAAGGGGAAAACTGATTTGTGAATTCCTGAGAAGTCAGATACTTGTGATACAATGGCGAGTTTACATTATTCAAGTTAGAAAGTAAATTATTTAATTCCACCTGATTCCTAAACTTCAATGTTATCATTACTGATAATTGCTTGCTGTATACATTTCCAATTCTTGTTATGCCATTCATGTGGTTAAGTACGTGTGTAGTGCCTGCAGAAAGGGATACCATACCTGTTGGTTGTGCTGGTAAGGATGGTGCATTCTGCGCATTGCTGTTCCCGGCTAGCGTGACAAACGCCCCCAAGACCATGATAATCAATACTAATATAGCAAATTGTTTATTCATGCTAGACACACTTACACACACACGTTATTTAAACATTTCATCGCTTTAAATACTATGTGTATATAGTGTCAATAATCAATATAGTCTTAAATTCCTGATGATATTTTCCCCGTGGTAACTTACCTTTTTGTCGTTATTTGGGCTGTTTTTTGTGTACCAATTGATCCAGATTAGTAGTTTATAATAGTAATATGTATATACACTACCTTTTTGAATCAACAGATATGCAATAAAACAGCATTTATAGACACTGTGGATCAACTCATCTCAAAAAAACCTATGAAAAAGTTAGGGGATTTTGATTCTGTGTCTGGGTGTTCAGTTTTGAATCAATTTTAGCTTGCAACCTTGATAACTTTCATAGCCCTAGATTTCTGAGCTTTCACTGATTAATACTGATGTTAATTCTAAATAGCTGCTTGAATGACAATTATTTTTAATTCACGGAAGAAATTGAAGATCATGGTTTTGTTGTTTGGTGATGACCAAAAATTGAAAACTTCCTCAAAACTAATAATGATGATATTGCAGCAAAAGAAAATTGCAACTATCTCGGAAATCCAGGATTATTCAAAACTTTCTAGAAGAACCATCATGAATTGCATACGAGATTTAAGAAATCTTGGCCTTATAGAAATGCAGGTTTGCCTTAGTGATACTAGAAAGAGGTTCTATTGCCTAAAAATAATCTAAACTGGCCAAAAATATTGCGCCAGTTCCACAACAATAGCCATGACTATTCCAATGTAAATAATTAACTTAGGATCCATAGCTGGACCCTCAATTTCCTCCTCATCAAAGTACCTGATTAAACCAGCACCTGATTGAAAGCCATCTTTCTTGTCTGCCATTGTTTATATAATTTAAACAAAACATATAATGATTTGCCATCGGTTTGATGTTTCATGAATAAATCTATTAATACATGATTCTTTTTGAACAGAGTTAAGATTTGGGTCGTCATAAGATGGAGAAAACAAAGCCAGCGAATGTAAAACTTCACAAAAATCCTTATTTTCTAATTGCCATAGTGCTAATCCTCATATTTCTCTCGATTACAATTTATTCTGGTGAATGGCCCCCAGTATCCGTAGTAGAGTCTTCAAGTATGGAGCATTCTGCATACTGGACGCCTGGAGTTATAAACACAGGTGACATGGTCTTTGTAAAGAGGGTTACATCGGTAAATAATGTTGTAACATATGTGCAGGGAAGAGAAAATGGATATTCCACATATGGGGAATACGGAAATGTGATTTTATACAGGAGCCCGGGTGGCTCAATAATTATTCACAGGGCAATAATGTATATCAGTTGGTCAAACAACAATCTGATTGTTAAGGGTTACAATAATCAGAGCTGGATTGAGAAGATAGGAACCTGCGTTGTCATCCGTGATATGGGGTTCTCGCATAGAAATTTCTCAATAAATGTAGCCAATTTCAAAGGGATATCTGGTTTTATCACAATGGGAGATAATAATTTGGCATCGCAATTCGTCAAATATAACGCAAAATATCATTCATACGAGGCAGCCGATCAGACCATATTTAATTACCCCCCAGTAAACATCTCTAATGTGGTTGGAATAGCGTTTGGACAGATACCATGGTTGGGTCTTATAAAACTTAATATTTTAGGGTTGGAGCATCAGTGGCCAACCTCGTCGGATGTTGCCAAGAATAGTTATCTATACCTTGGTTTGACGATAATGCTAATGATAACAGTTATTATTCTCCCATACGATAAAATATTTAAAAGGATCAGAGGTTCGAAGAGGTAATCTGTGCTCCGCCAGATACCGTTAAATTCGATATCCTTGACTTTTCATTTTCCAGTTTCTTGATTATAAGTTCAACGTCATTCTTCTTTGCCGCAATGAATACACTATTTCCACCGGTTACTATGTAAGTGCACCATACATTACGCTTTATTTTCAAGACTTCTTCCATAAATTCTCGCATATCCGGAGTTATAATTGTTACACCGGATTTTTCAACCAACGAATGATATTCTTCAGTATCCCTGTGGGCAACCTCAAAGATACTTTCTATATCT
The DNA here is from genome assembly GCA_021797955.1 of Thermoplasmata archaeon. The sequence goes on along the minus strand of JAJZYV010000075.1, from coordinate 3,748 downwards.
TTTTTACGAGCCAGTTCCTGCAGTCTTTGGATTTTTATGGATGTTGATTTAACTCTTTCTGGATACTCCTTAAGATTCTTGATATTAAAATGTATATCGTCTGATGGCTTTCGCTCGTGAAAAAAGGTGAATGCCAGTATTCGGTAGTTGTTGAAATCGGATGCACCAAGTACTGACTGTGTTATTGTCTTTCCCTCTGAAACGGTAGTTATTGTCAGGCCCCCATAAATGCTTCTGCCAACGCTCTCTGAAATTCGCCTGATATTGTTTTCCAAACTCTGTTTATCCTCTTCTGGCAAAAGATATTCAATGCATTTTCCTAAAGCAGCAGCCCCTGCATCTGAACTTCCACTCAAAATATTTTCATTCCTTGAATCAAAATAAATATATTTTTTTCCGTATTTACTTCTAAGTTTACCAGAATAAAGTTCCAAAATAGAAACAGGAGATCTTGAAGCCATTTCAAGGGTATTCCCATTGAATTTGTTTTGTCCCTCCTTGTCAGATAAATAGATTCTGGTTCTTGCCACTGATTCCATTCCTGACATTGTATATGCTATTCCAGCTGAGTTGTGCAATGGTATCCTTTGATCCCTGTCACTCAACCCCCCTAGAAGAACAATTCCTATTGTGGGATGGGCAGTTGCTTCAACGTACTTTTCGTCAAATGCCATTAATGCCGAATTAGTTCTCACTTATTGAATTTTCACACAGAAGGATGTTTTAGAGATCTATCTAAAATTCAACACAATCAACATGCAGGCAATTGTTCATTTCATCGGTCAAGGAGACCCCGAATTTTGTATTGTTTCAGCAGGTGGAAAAATCCTATCGAGATTCAATCTTTTATTGATGCAAAAAATGTTCATTTTCGCTTTCAAAAAAGAGATCAATGTGTGCGAATATTTACAGTCCAAACTATTACCAAGAGAATAAATAGCGATTCATAATTTACCGTTGGCTTAGGAGTATGGATAATTCTGAAAAGCAGATTTTAGATTGTTTAAAGATTGATTCGGCTGAAAAACTCTTTTCTGATATTCCCCAGGATTTAAGGATATCATTGAAAGGGATCAAGAATGGGATTAGCGAAATGGAGCTTTTATCCGAAGCTTCATTGAGAGCTTCCAAGAATTCCCGAGGAATGATAAGCTTCCTTGGCAATGGTATATATGATAGATTCGTCCCTGCCTCTGTCGATTATGTTATTGGGCGAAGTGAGTTTCTCACTGCCTATACCCCATACCAACCGGAGATGTCCCAGGGCATGCTTCAATCACTTTTTGAATATCAGAGCCTGATATGTGACCTCACCGAGATGGATATCACAAATTCATCAATGTATGATGGATCAACAGCACTTGGGGAAGCTATGAGAATGGCTTACAGGATAAACGGAAAGAAGAAGGTTCTTGTCCCTGAAAATATTCTCCTGAATCATCTAAGCGTTCTAAGGAATTACGCGTCAGGAATATACCCTGAATTTGAATTTTATAAAATGGACAATGAAACTGGTGAGATTTCTATTGAAGACTTAGAATCACGGATCGACGATGATTGCTGTTGTGTGATAATATACAACCCCAACTGCTATGGTATTGTAGAGAGCAAGATAAACGAGATTGTTTCTTTAAAGAAATCTGCGCTATTATTGTATTATTATGATCCAGTATCTCTTGGGCTCCTCAAATCTCCAGGAGAGTTGGGTGTAGATATTGCTATTGCTGAAGGACAGGGCATTGGGATTAACCAGAATTTTGGTGGACCTACACTGGGCCTTTTTTCCTTCATGAAGGAATACGCAAGAAAATCGCCTGGGAGAATAATAGGGAGAACTACTGATAAAAGTGGAAAGACAGCATATGTTATGACTTTGCAGACCAGAGAGCAGCACATAAGAAGAGATAAGGCCACAAGCAATATCTGCACAAACCAGGCGCTCATGTCTATTGCATCTTCAGTCTATTTGTCAATAGTGGGATCAAAAGGCCTGAAAAGAATTGCTTCAAATAACTTTGCAAATGCTAAATATCTTCAAAAAAAATTGTCCAATGCGGAGGGAATCGATCCCTGCTTTTTTAAGGGTACATATTTTTCAGATGTCGTAGTTGGACTTAAAAAGGAAGTTGATGTTGAGGAAGAACTATTGATTAAAAATATATTAGGCGGAAAAAAAGCCTCCTCAGTCCTGAACGCCATCCCTGAGAAGGATACTGTACCCCATTTTTTTACTGTGACGGAGAAAAGAACACACGATGAGATAGACTTTCTTTCTGGAACTCTTGAGGTGATGAAATGAGTTACCATCAGGCAGTGTATGATGAGAAATTATTGAATGAAATCAGGTCAGAAAACAATTTTAAGTTCAAAGACGCTGATGAACCTGATTTACCGAAAGAAATTGTAAGAAAGGAATTGAAGTTACCAAATGTGGCTGAATTCGATGTAGTAAGACATTATACAAGATTGTCCCAAATGAACTATTGCGTTGACCTAGGAATTTACCCGCTGGGTTCTTGCACCATGAAATTCAACCCTAAGTTCGCGGACAAGATTGCATCTTTTGATGAATTCAACGGTTCCCACCCATTTCAGCATGAATCCACAATTCAGGGAACCCTGCAGATAATGTATGAATTGCAGGAATATCTTAAAGAAATCTCTGGAATGGAAAGAGTTTCTTTACAACCTTTGGCGGGGGCACAGGGAGAATATGCATCTTTGCTGATAATAAAGAAGTACCTTGAAGTAGAAGGAATGTCAGAGAGAACAGAGGTTATTATTCCTGATTCTGCCCATGGAACAAACCCGGCTTCTGCCTCAATGTCCGGATTTTCCATTGTTGAAATTCCCAGCGACAAGGAAGGAGGTATAGATATTGAAGCTCTCAAGGAAGCTCTTGGACCAAAGACTGCTGCTTTTATGATAACCAATCCCAATACGCTTGGAGTGTTTGAACCAAAAATTAAGGAAATAGCTAAGCTTGTCCACTCTGCAGGAGCATTGCTGTACTATGACGGGGCAAATTTCAATGCGATAGTGGGTATCACAAACCCCGGAAAAATGGGTTTTGACCTTGTCCATTTTAACCTTCACAAGACTTTTGCAACACCACACGGAGGAGGGGGCCCCGGAGCTGGACCCATAGCTGTAAACAGAAAGTTGATGGATTTCATACCAACTCCTTTTGTAGACAGAGATGAAAAAAAATATTTCTTTAATTATAATGTAAACAGATCAATCGGGAAAATCTCCGGGTTCCATGGATCTTTTATAAATCTTCTTAGAGCCTGGGCATACATCAAGTACCATGGAAGTGACGGAATGCATAATAATACAGTGCACGCCGTAATGAATGCGAATTATATATCCGCACGGCTTAAGGGGAAATATGAAAGCGTTTCGGCTTCCTTGAAGAAACATGAGGTCGTAGTTTCGTCTGAAAAAACCGGAAAGAAAGCCATGGATATAGCTAAATTTCTCATTAACAACGGCGTTCATTCACCAACGGTGTATTTTCCGCTCATTGTTCACGAAGCTTTGATGATCGAACCAACTGAAGATGTCAGCCTTGAAGAACTGGACAGATTTTGCGATCTCATGATAGAGGTGCTGGAGAAGGATGTTTTATATCTTCAGTCGTTGCCTGATGTTTTGCCTATAGGCAGAGCCGATGAAGTGAAAGCTGCAAAAGACTTATGCTTGAAGTGGAATTAATAATTTAGACTGTCCTATACCTCTTTAATGA
>JAJZYV010000074.1 GCA_021797955.1 Thermoplasmata archaeon | reverse complement strand
TTTCGCTTCCTGTCTATACCGTAAGCTTTCTCTCCAAGTCCAATAACATGAGTCCCTATCTCGAATGAGAAAAATATCCCTAAATCGTTTCCTAAGTCCTCTATCCTAAATCCATACTCTTGAAGTAATTGAATATCCTTATTTGTTTCCTTTTCCTCTTGATCTAAAGAAAAGTTTACAATGGGCGAATAATTATTAATTGATACTTTGTAATAATCTACTGTTTCTAAAATTCTGATCATCGCACCTCATAATCACTGGTTATTATTTAATTATTTTTTGCGTAGACGAGTGTAATGGGATGTTTAAGAGTGCGGCATTGGGAAAATTAACATCCATCTGTTGTTATTGTGGGATCACCGCAAGCTAGGAGATGATCCCACGTATACTGTAATGGATATATCAACAAAAAGTATTGTGTGCACAACACTGGATGAGAAAGTCAAAATCACGATATCAGAGACAACCCGTGTTCTCCATAATGCCAAAATGTTCCGCATATCCGCCTTGAATCAGGAATCGTTATGATCAGAACCGAATCAGACCTCGACACTAAATCCCCTCGGCAAAATGAATATCCCTATCCTGAGAAAATCTTGGGCAGTGCGCGACTAAAAAAAGACATAGATTCTGCATAAAAGACGACAAAATACCACTTAGGCACGCGTTCTCACAAAAATTAAACTGCGGAACACAAGTTTAAATTCTACTTTTTTTAATCATACTGGCCAAGTATTTCATTCTGGTTTCAGTGTACTCGTAAAACTTCATATAAGCGCCACAGAAGAAATCAACATCTGGCGTTCCATCGACATATTTTCTATTTCTAGGGCACCCACCATAACATTTACTTTTCCATTTACACGAAGCGCATTTATGAGGAAGGTTCGGTTTCAGACGCATAAAATCCTTGTACTTGTCGCTCTTGATCATCGTTTCTAAATCATCTATGCCCACATTTCCAAGTTTCCACTGATCTCCCATAAAAAAATCGCATGGGAAAACATCACCGTTTTGTTCAATTATTAAGGTATCTGAACATTTATTATTGATCATGCAAAAGCCTGGGTCATCGTCAATGTAAGTTGAAAGAATATTATCTATAAATCTTATAGAAAATGTGGGTCTACCATGCTCCATGAACTGTTCATACCATATGTCAAATGCGTCGCACAGGAATTGACCATATTGTTCAGGTGTAATTTCATATGTGGCAGGCATCTCAACGTCTTGAGAGCGAAATTTCATTGCCGGCAGGAATTGGATCCATCTCAAGTTGTTTCGCAAATAGAAATCTATGATCTCATCGAGTCTTTGCACGTTTCCTTCATGTATGACTGAAAGTATATTGTAACTCACATGGTGCTTATCTAGCAGTTTTATTCCGTTCATAACCTTGTCAAACGAACCCGTTCCGTTAGCATAAACTCTTCTGGAATTGTGTATTGATGGTGGACCATCAAGACTAACTCCTACAAGGAAATTATATTTTTTGAAAAACGCAGAGAACCGATCATTTATTAAAGTTCCATTAGTCTGAACGGCATTGCTTATAGATGTGTTGGGAGGTGCATATTGGACCTCTAGTGAAATAACTTCTTCAAAAAATTCAAGTCCTGCGAGAAGGGGTTCACCTCCTTGCCAAATAAAAGATGCAACTCCTCTAGTTTTGCTCATATAGTCTGCCATTAATTTTTTTAACTTCACACTATCAAGATGTTTTACTGTTTTCAGTATCCCCTTAGTACTGCTATAGTAACAGTAGTCACATGCTAAATTGCAACTTTCCGAAACTGTTTTGAACATCAAGCTTAAAGTCATGGTATTTTTCACTTATCCCGGTATGTTAAAGCTCGAAGTAAATCAAGAATCGATGTTACGTTCAAGCTTCCTTTTGTTAGATTTCCACGATATTAGTTCACCCTTTTTAACATATGCTTCTACAAGAGCCTTAGCATACATGCTTATTCCTGCAGGAATATTATCAGATGTTGAAACCATAGGATCCTCCCCATTTGCATTAGTTTCTTCCCATTCTGTGAGTACAGATATTAGAATCTTTACTCGTTCAGGATCAGAACCGGATAGATCAACACTCTCCCATGTATCCTTCATACTATATAACTGTAATTCTGGCAAATGCCACATTCCGGGATTGTAAGTCTTGATCAATTTGAAATCTTTTGTTATTACAGCCCTCTGATATGTATAAAGTCCATGTCCTACTATCAAAGATTGGCGTTCGGGCACTGTCTGGTTAATGAAATCTAAGACAGATTTGCTATCCCATCCTTTGGGTACAGAAATTTTAAATGCATCCAATATTGTTGCTGCTATATCAAATTGATACACAAGTCCACAGTAATCTCCATGATAGTTGAGTTTATTACTGTACAGGATCAGCGGTACCCGCTGGGTGCCATTGTACACACTCCAATGCTCTGATATTGGCCCATGTTCACCGAACTCTTCCCCATGATCGGACATCACTATTATCAGAAAATCATCATCCAACTCTTCAATTTTCCTCAGAATTTGCCCCACATTAAAATCGGCGTATCTAATTTCAGCGTCATACTCGTTTATCAATCTTTTCCAATCGTCATATGTGGTAATACCCATAGTCTTAGGTGAGTGCCAGTATACTTTGTCCATCTGAGAGTTTAATTCATTCTCGGTTGGGTGATCAGGAAAATACTCATTTTCAATGAGATTTAAGAAAGATAGGGGCGCGGCGTAAGGAGTATGGGGATCCCAAAAGTGAATATGTAAGTACATATCTTTCTCAGTACTGCTATTGTTTAGTACTTTCAGCACTTTTTCAGTTGTTACTGTGCCATCCATCTCCTGAAAATTAGATTCACCAATGACAAGTGGGTCGTGTAGTTCTTCGAAGCCTACATAATACCATGGGGCAGGATGCCTGCCAAAAGACCCAAACGCATATGTGTGTACGCCATTTTTTCTTAAAACTAAAGGTAAAGTCTCCATTTTTCCTTTCATTTTAAGACCACGCTCACCGTGAGTTATTATTCCATTTTTTATTCCGTATGTTCCGCTGAAAGTAGCAGCCCTTGATGGCATACAAGGCGAATCGCTGGAAAAACAATTTGTAAATTTTATCCCATTTTTAGCAATACTATCTATATTTGGGGAAGTATTTCTCTGGTACCCATAACAAGATAGGTGATCAGGCCTTAATGTATCTATATCGATGTGCAAGACTTTCATATTTTCCCACCGTCACAAAACAACTCCAAAAGTTGACAGTGTGTTACGAATCCTGCAAAAATATAATATATAACTTCATTCATTTGGTTCTTTCACGTCTCCAGAAAGTATTGGATCATTAGTTCTCTTCATAAATTCAGATAGTTTGACCCTCAGTTCGTTTAGGATGTCTGCATATTTCGATTCACTAACCAAATTGTCTTTTTCATACGGATCATTAACCACATCGTATAATTCCTCTTGAGGTGCGATTTGCTGAATTTTTACCTTCACTTCTTCTGATTTAGCACTTTGGCTTTCACTTATATCTTGCGGCAGTAAGAGAAGAGGAACACGTTTGAAGTTGCGTATATACTTATAATTTGTTGTTCTAACACATCTTTTCGGATCGTAGTCGTCGTGCCATGTTTTCTCGGCAAATATAACATCGTCTCCATCATACTTCTTATCAAAAATAAGACTCACAAAACTCTTTCCAGTTACCGTTTTTGGGATCGACACTCCACAGAGATCAAGTAATGTGGGCATGAGATCTATGTTACTTAATAATGAATCAATGTACCGACCTCCATTGGTTATTATGCTCCCCTTCATAATTAGAAATGTCCCTATGCCTGAATCGTAAAGAGTTGACTTTGCTCCGGGAAAAGGAATTCCATGATCAGTTGTTATTATAAAAAGAGTGTTTTTTTTGAAAATACTATTTTCTATTGCTCCGTTAATCTTGTTTGCGGCTTCGTCAAATGCCCTTATCAGTCCATCAAATTCAGAAAGTTCTTTCTTAACAATTTTATCATTTGGCAAATATCCCGGCACATAAGTTTTATCAATCACATTTGGTTCATATTCCTTATTGCTGAACGGCCTGTGAGCTTCTGTGGTCCCGATTACAGCGAAGAATGGAGTTCCAATCTTATTTGTTTCCCTATCTTCTATGAATTCTTGAAAAGCGACAGCAACTTTTTCAGCTTTATTTGGTTCATCAGGGGCTAAGTGCTTTGAATAACCCATGTCAAGTGGATCAACAGTCTCGTGTTGTAGTCCAAACAAGATAACATCATAGCCATTCTCACGTAACTTTTTCTGGACAGTCACTGAATCCTTAGGCAAACTCCATCCGCGATTTACGAGTCCCATCAACCCATTCATGTGAGGATAGGTCCCAGTATAAATGGAGCCCCTACTAGGACTGCAGAGAGGAGCAGTAGCAAAGTAGTTGGTAAACACCAGCCCCTTACTTGCGATTTGATCTATATTTTTACTGGGCACATTTTTCTCACCGTAACAGCCAAGTCTCCTCCCCATGTCGTGCGAAATCATGAGCACTATATTCGGTTTATTCATTTTATATTGCCTCGTCTAGTTTCCTTCAAACCAAGCCGAGCGTACTGTTCTATAGGTGTTCCCTCCTCCAGCATGATCTTAACAAGTCTCTCTCTCAAAACATTCACTTTCTCATCTTCTGTACTAAAAAGATGATTTTGCTCATGTTTTCCACTACATTTCGAAAAAAATAAGGAATCATGCTTCCCACCAGCCTTAATCGGAATTTTCCAAACCGGCAACCTAACTCCAGGTATGAAATATCCAGATTCTATTCTTGCATTCAGAGATGGGATAGCGAGTGTTCCAGTGTATTCATATAACGGAAAGTCGTCGTTGTTAAATCCCTGCATTAAAATAACCTTGCCATCCGTTATTGAGATACCACTACCGAACCGCCCATAAGTGACATATTCGTGTATTTTATTCAACTCCTTTTCAAGGAGAGGAACAATCGATTGAGAATTGTTAGCGGAATAATTCCTAACATCAGCAAAATCTAAAATTGTGGAGTACAAATCAACTGTTGTTGTCAGGGCAGAAATGGTTTGATTCGTGCCATACCCTGGATGCTGTATGAACAAGGGTATGTTTGCGTGTTCATCCCAATCGGGAAAAGATTTTCCAAAAGATTTGTGTTCTCCGAGATCGTGACCATGGTCGCTCGTTAAAATTATGACTGTTTCGTCAGCAATGCCTGAGTCACCAATTGCCTCCATTAGAACTCCAAACCATTTGTCTATCATGGAAACTTTGCCGGCATACTGACTTCTTATGAACTCGAGTTCCTCATCAGACGTTTTCTCAAAGAATTCGTTCATTTTGTCTTCGTCTTGATACGGTGGCCAGAAATTGTAATTCTTATGAATATTTTTTGTCCACATGGATCTATAAGGCTCAGGGGAATACCATGGCTCATGAGGGTCGAAACATTCAACCTGCAAAAAGAATGGTTTCAGTTCCTTATTCTCTTTTATCCATTTACTAGCAGCCTTCAAGACTTTTGGAGATGGAAAATCTTCCTCATCTTTGAAATTCTTTACGTTCTGATAATATCGTAAAACTTGTTCCCTGTCTCTATACTTTGTAAGAATTTGAAATTCCTTTGGCAATTCGGATATTTCTGATATTATCCATGGATCAGTTTCTTGACCCCTTACAAGTTCACAACCCTGAAAAGATTCTATATAACCATGCGCACCCTTTTCCCAGTAGTGATAATGGTCAGTTATTATCTGAGTCTTATATCCTTTCTTTTCTAGCAATTGGGGTAGTGGTAAATCAAAAGCTTCTAGGTGACCCCAACCCCGGAATAAGAAATCTTTCCTTCCAGAAAATAGTTCTCTTCGAGCGGGCACGCATGGTAGTGAGCCGACATAGTGATTGCTAAATGAAATTCCTTTTTCTGCAAATTTCTTAATATTTGGTGTGCGACCAAAAGGTGCACCATATGGTTCAAGCGACGCCTTATTTAAACTATCAAACAACACTAGTATTATGTTCATACTTGTTACCAACCTATAAAAATTCCATTTGATTATTTGTTTTGTAGATTAATAAATAAGATGGTGGGGGAGAGAATTCTACTCATATCAGACATGTTGTTCTTTTTCATTTCTGAAATTATTGAACTCTGAATCTGGCTTGCAGTAGTTTGTGCACTCTGGCTTCCAGATACATAGCTGCTAGAAACGTATGGAAACACATTGTTCTTTTTCATTTCTGAAATTATTGAACTCTGAATCTGGCTTGCAGTAGTTTGTGCACTCTGGCTTCCAGATACATAACTACTTATTGCAGTTAGATAGGCTGGCCAATAATATGCTATTGCAGGAATATTTACTGTTGGTTGACCATAATCTTGCCATTGTTGTAGAAAGCCATTTAACCACGTTATGTTAAGTGATTCCACGTAATGAAGACCAACTGATGTGGATGGAATATCATCTGATGAGTTCCAAAAGAGTAACTGGCTATTTGTGCTTGCAAGAGCTTTTACAAATTCTACGCTATAATTTAACTGTGCCTGAGATGCTCCAGATGCTATGGAGTTCGATACAAAGTCACCGTGAGCACCCACATATGGTAGAGGTCTTAATCCAGTTTGTGAAACCACGGGTAAAGGAGCAGCGCTAACATTTTTTCCAAGAGCCTTAAGATATGTCGGCATATCCCATGGACCATCCATAATCATGGCTACTTTTCCCTCAGAAAACAAGTCAACTACCGTTTGAATTCCATTTGAGCCTGGTGTGCCTTCTGGCTCACTTGGTGGTGATAGACCTTCTTTTGTAAAATTGTTAAGAAATGTCAATGCATTAATAGTAGCAGATGTGTTTACAGTAGGCAAGCCCGTAGAAATATTGAATATCCTTCCACCAAAACCAGCCTGCCATGCGGCAAATCTATAACCTGAAGTTGCACCGATATCATAATAAAAGCCGATCCTCGTAAATTTACCATTTGACACTATCGTAAGGTTCTTAGCCATTGAGATCAGTTGATTTGTTGTCTGTGGTGGGTGTGGAACTAGTGAAGTGTTATATATAAGAGCCTCTCCGTTAATGTCCGTTGGCAAACCGTAGACTGTATTATTGTAAGTTGTCTGCGAAAGAGCTACTGGTAAAAAACTGTTCAGATAAGTCTTGTTTAAATATGTACCCAGATTAAGCAAGAATCCATCTTGAGCAAGTATTCCAGTGGAACCAGATGAACCTATATACACATTTGGAGCTTTATGCTCTATTGCATACGGGATGTATGTAGACGTGCTGATTTCCGTTTCATTTATCCAACTAATGGTAACATTTGGGTGCTCAGACATAAAAGTATTTCTCACACTCATAAATGCCTTGAACTCGGTTGGAGAAAACACCTCGCTAACGGTAATATCCACTTTGCTACTATGGTGCGCACTGGTATAATATACCACAGATCCTACGGCAATAATCACCAGTATTACCACCACAATTATTGATAAAATTTTTTTTGACACCATAACAAGTCAAGGTGTAAATGTAAATAAATTATATAAATACTTTGGTTTTCGGACATTGTCAACTCCCCGTTGATAAGTACCAATGATACCAGTAGGATGTCCTTAGAAGTCCATCCTTTGTTTTGAACCTATGCTTGAACAGCCATGACTGTACCGAGAAATGCTGTTCTGCCTTGTCTGAGGTCTTCTCTACTTCAGGATCGTCGAGATAGAGGAAGATCTCCTTCCTGTG
>JAJZYV010000073.1 GCA_021797955.1 Thermoplasmata archaeon | reverse complement strand
GAGAAATTCACGGTAGAGCAGAAGGAACAGATTGTCATTGAATCATTCACGGCCACAAACATTGCCGAACTGTGCCGCAGGCATGGAGTATCCGTTGCGCAGTTCCACAGATGGAAGGAACGCTTCCTGGAGGGTGGAAGGAAGGGTCTTGGAGAATCATCAAGGGGAAATGAATACCAGAAGGAGATTGATGATCTCAAGAGATTGGTGGGCGATCAGGCCCTTGTTATTGATGCTTTAAAAAAAAGTCGACAGGGGAGGAAATAGCCATGGCCATTGAAAGCCTTAGGCCTGCAATGACGGTATCCGGGATATCAAGGGCAATGGATGTTCCCAGATCATCCATCTATTACAGAAAGACAGGGAGATCAGGAAGGGGGAAGCCCAGAATCTCAGATAATATTGAAGCTGAAATAATCGGGTTATCGGCAGATCGGACAACCTATGGTTACAGGAGAATATGGGCATTGCTGAGGAATTCCGGGGAACTGAAAAATGAGATAAGCTAATGGATTTAACTCCAAAGTGCCACAAAACGCAGTGCAAATGTGCGTAACCCAATATGATTAAAAATTCATAATTAACTATCGAGAAGCAATAAAAATTTTCCCGTAGAATAATGAATACATAAGTTTGTGAAGTCAGATTTTATGTGTTTTCTAACTAATCGAAACCTTTTCCCAGCTTACTAGTCTAATGATAGTTTGAAAAGTATAAAACATAGAAAACGTAGAAAAAAGATAAAACTTATATAGCGAGTGAGATTGTAGAATTATGACGGATAAAATAATATTCGAAAGAGATGGAGTCAGAGTTACTGAGAAAATCAAGAATCCAGTGACTGGTGAAAGAGAAGTCGAGAGTATGGTATCATACGAAGACTTTGCGAAATATTCAGACCTCAAATGGTTGGTAAAGTCCATTCGACCTAGAATAGAAAAGAGTGTACTAACTGGGCTAGAAGTTGAAAAAGATGATATTAATGGTGGATCAAGTCTAAGAAGTGGGTATGCGGAAAGTCAAGAAAAGTGGACTAAACCAAGAAATCACAAGTACGATTGGTTTCATCCCTATGTTTTAGCGGTCATCAAAGAACACGGGCCAATAAGTAGAAAAGAAATTGTGAGAAGAGTCTTTGAAAGGGTAAGGACAGAACTCTGGGATGGTGATTTTGCAAAAATTAAAACTGGTGGAGTTAGATGGGAGGCTATGGTAAAGTGGGCAGTAACACATCTAAAGGACCAAGGAAAAATCTACAGTACGGGAAGAAACGATTGGAGATTCAAAGAATATTAATTTTTCAGAATACAAGCATGGATGAACCATGTCACATCCTGTTATGCGCAACAGGTGAAAATAAGGTAAGTTAATGGATTTCACTCCAAACTGCTACAGGACACAGGACAAAAGTGTTCCAAACCAAATATAATTAAAATATCATAATTACTATTGAGAAGAAAAGGTCAGATAACAATCGTTCGCAAACCTGCCATTTCACAAGAAAATTGAACAACTCTAAACTAATATAGTATTATGGCAAAGCAGGAGCAAACCAATGCGGGAAAAGAACAGCCAGATATTGTGTACAGAGGGTCTGCACAGAGTACGAGTGAGAAGACTTTTTCATTCACCATCTCTGAAGAGCAGTCAGCGTTTATCAAGGCACACAGAAAAACCATCAACTTTAGCTACACTTTCAGGAAGTATCTGGACAGCATCATTGAGATAGTGAATAAGGAAGAACAAGCAAAGCAGTAATTTTTTTCGTTTTCAGAGCCTGCAAAAGAGTCTCACAGAGTTGAAGTACAAACAGATTAATTTATCTACTATGGGAAGGAAGTACACATTAGGCTACGAGGATGGGAAATGCCCTGAAGGATTTGAGTACGTGAAAGGGTACACCAATTTGTTTAGTGGCCGTTGGATTGACGGTTATTGCAGGAAGATACGGAAACGACAATCTCGCAGAGACAGGAAATACGGGCAACACGAAGACCAGATTTTCAGTAAGATAGAGGGGCAAGAGTTTTAATGACTTACATCGGAACACAGTTCAAGAGACTATTACTAAAACACAAATACGTGATATGGCACAAGAAAGACTGGTGGTACAGTGAACCTTTGAAGGAACGGGAATATAGTTGAGGTCTTGATGGAAAAAAACTCCTCTGGAACGGAATATCGCATCACTTCAAACATGCACACAACGAAATCTACGAGCAGTTTAGACTAATGGTTGAGCAAAGAATTTTCACATTACAAGAGGAATTGGTTTGTGAAGGGTTAGAAATACAGACTAACCAAAACATGTCGGTAGAGTTGGAAGAAATAAAACCTGTGAAGAGTAGCTACACCTTACCTTAAAATCTCATTCAAATCGATTCAGAAGGATATGCTCACTGCGAATGTAGTGGTAGATTTTTCGTGAAGAAGGATGGAAAAGACGCAATGAAGCAACACGAAAAGACAGTGATGCACAAGAAGTACTTGCAAAGTATAAATCCAATACCTGTTAATGTTTTATCGTATGGGAATCACCGTTAAATCCGGCGATTACACGATTACACCATGGTAAACAAATTTACAGCATAAATATACTGAACCCATATTACTTTGTAATTTTCAATGGTACAATACGACCCATGAAAGAAAATAAAATTACAGTGCACAAGAATTTTGAAAGCACAACCGAGTGAGAGAATTGAGGTGGTGGGAAATTCATCACAGATGGAAAAATATGGATTCTATCATAACACTCATATGCAACAGGGAAGCTATTATATGAATCCCTGTGTGAGATTGACAACAACCTGTCCATACCAGAAGTCAGCCTGTTTTGCCTTTGAAAGATAGTGCATAGAACCAACAGAACTAGACGCTCTCCCTTCAATGAAATCAGCAACTCCCTCAGGGACGCTGTTAAAGATTAGGAAGTTGTAGAACTACTTACGAAGGTACTTTGGTGAAAGACAAGATTTGCTTATCCGATAAGATACAGTATCCACATGCACGTGGTACTCATGAAGGTCTCAAACCAAATCTTTAGGGATGTAGATGTAAAATGACTTCCTATGGCCCATATTGTAGTGCAACTGGTACTTAGCACACTTCTCTTCAATAATCAACTTTGATGGGTCATATTCCTAGACCATCTTCATAAGTTCAGTGATTCTTGCACCTGAAAACGCAAGAAGCTTGAATATGGTCTTGTATCTTTTATCCTTAACTTTACTGTATGCACCTATCACTTTCTCATTGGTAGGAATGTAGTTATCGACTTTTGACTGTATCAATGAAACCCTCTTTCTGATTTCCTTTGCTCCTTCGTCTGTAAGTAATAATCTCTGAAGGTAGCTGAGATAACTTCTCAATGCAATACACTGCATCTCACTTATATCTTCTGGGAGTTCAATCATTTCCTCGAGAATAAACCGTCTTAATGTATTTACCAGGTCTTTTATGTAACCGTCCTCCAACTTTCGTGAAATCAACCATTTTTCATATTCTCACTTGTGTTTGCTGAATGCAGGTAGTTGTTGAAATCGGCTCTCATATGAGTATGAACCCGGGACACCAAAGTGATTTGCATTCCCTAACCCAGCAACTCTGAAATACTCAGGATCATTGGTTTTCATAAAATCCTGTAATTTACTTTCCAGGCACTTAGAGAGGTTCACACCTTTGGATTTTGCACTATTTACTATCTTTTCTTCCAGATACAGCGTAGTATTTTTCTTCATTCTTTCAATAATAATCTTATTTAGGTTCTGTGGAACAAGTTTATTGTGAAACACAACAACATCAAAAGTATGCTATAATCATGGGCCAATTCTCTTCCTTTCATATTTTGCGGCCTTAAAAAAAAATGAAAAGTAACAATTCTAACTCCGCACAATCTTAGGGTATAACTTCAGCCCAAATGCATCTGCAATCTTCTGTGATCTATCGGGGATCTCTGCCACCGATCTTCTTGCTCCATCCGCTATGACATATATCTTTGAGAGTTCGAACAGTGCATCCTTCACGGATATTTTCTGTGAGAGTTTCTTCTCCTTCAGTATCTCAAGGATGCTGAAGTAGATATACAGCGATAAGAAAGATATGAAGAAATATCCCCTGATACCGTCGGTTGTGTGCAAATACGATTTGTCGTTCTCCAGCTCGTTCTTCATGGAATCGAATGCGACCTCCACCTCTTCCCGCGACTTGTAAAGTTCGTATATCTCTTTCGGATCAGATCGCATGTTGCTCAGTATTGCGAATTTTCCGAGTTTCTCTCTCTCAACAATGAGATCTTTCTGCTCCTTCTCTCCACTCTCGATCTTCCTTATCATATTGGTTTCCTCCTCTGCGCGAAGAGATGTGTCCTCGTACATGTAGAGGTATTTTCCGCCCAGATCCTTTACACCGAAGTTTATCCACCTGTTGCTGAATATGAAGCTTCGATCAAGCTTCATGCTGAAATCCAAAGCGTCAAAATTGCGTCTTATTGCAACGATGAGATATATGCCCTTCTTCCTAGGCATTTCATAAGATGTAAGGCCTCGATCTGCTATAATGATGCACTCACGAATATCGTACTGCTCCATTATGGAATCAAATGCCTTGTAATCCCTCACGGATCCAGGAAGAATTTCAAGAATCACCGGCTTATGCCGCTTTCCTGAAAAGATGAGAGCGAAGTTGATCTGATCCATGTGCATATGTTTTGGATTGTGACCTTTCTCCGCCAGCTTTATATTCTCGGAACGTGAAAATATGCTTGAAAGGTCGAAGAGAATCTTGTCGCCATTCGTTGTGAGGGACTGAAAGAATCTTCTCTGAGCGGAATAATCTGATCCTATTATCCGGAGTTTCTCCCGTATTGTGTTTTCAGAGAGGGATGCATCGATCTGTGTGGATGCATAGAGCTTTTCCCAGGCACTCTTCATGAGTTTGATTGGCCTTGGATCCTCTGCCCTGATCATAGACATGGCCAATATCTCTGGCCAGTGATCCGGAAACCTGTGCTTCAGCTCCGGGATCAGATCTGAAGCAGCTGATAGCAGGAGCTCAGAATTCCCGAACTCGTATATGGTCCTGCGATTGCGCTCGACCAGGCCATGCTCAGTGATCCTTCCTATGTATTCCGATACCTTGACCCTCTTCTTTCTCTCCTTGTCCCATCTCGTGGTGTCTCTATAGAGATAATAGGAATTCCCCATGGACTTCACTTCCACCGGAATGCCTCTCTCCTCTCCGATCTTCTTCGCAGCCTTCAGTATCTCTGGATCCATATATACAGTAATAGGGTATACACATTAATAAACTATTCTATCATCAGAACCAGCAACATACAGTTACCAATGCAACGATGAATCTTATACCCTAAGAAACTGAGGAGTTAGAATAACAAATTCAACCTGAAAGTGACAGCAAATGGAACCAATAGTGAGTCAAATTAAGTTATATTTCTAATGCGGATATTATTTTTTAAATTCTCGATTTGGACTTCGGTATCTTCATCAGAATTAAATATTATATTGTAACCCATCTCATTCAGTTCTTTTATTCTTTCCATGGCTCCTTTGGTTATTCCTTCTCGGTCTCTCCCCCCATCAAACTCATACGCTATAACATTTAATTCGGGATGGTTGCTAGCAAATTCATCCATTTTTTCAATTTCATGGTCTAGAATTGTTCTGGTTATCTTAGGTACATCTTTTACTTGACCCAATACAACATTCTTTTTTTTCATCTACTGTTCCGTCTCCTCTTTTTTATTTTTAATCTATTATTATATCCTATGTAATTAAAACCTGATTTTATGATTTTTATGAAATCAATCCCTTCATCCTTTCCATTTGTCTGTGAGGTACGTATCATTTCGACATCGCCATCCGTATCCTGTTGCATTAAACCTCCTTTTTCAAGTTCTTTTCCTTCTCTTTGTGCCCCTCTTCCCAAGTATTTCCCCCCTATGTGTAATAAATGAACAAATCTGTCTTTCTATCAACCATAGAGAAATAATCTCTGATAAGAGAATTCAAATTAGATATGCTATAAAATTCACTAAAAATTTCATTTTTATTTTTTAATGTTTTCGATTTTGTAAATTTCTTAGATAATGATGATGATAAAATATCAATTTTTTTAATCAAATCAGGAAGTTTTTCGACATCAAGAACTTCAATGGTAACTTCTTCAGATTCACTTTTAACATATTCTTTTACAACAATTCCCTTGAGGAAAGGTTCGATTAAGTCATCAATATGTTCTGTGACTGTAACACCTTTACCACATTCTTTAAAAGTGGTCGTCAGATTCTTGTCTTTATCTCTTGCAAATATTGCATTTGTTAATCTCATGTTTTGTTTTCACCCAACATTATTTTACTGATACTATTTTTCAGTCCTAATAGGTCAAAATTGCTATCAATTAATAATTTCTTGTAATACTTTTTTATCATATCTCCATTGATATCTTCACCCTCATAAAATAACTTCGCCTCTTTGAAAATGTTTTGACAATCTGTAGATGATTTTGTTTCAATCCCGATGAGTCTATTCAAGTTTTCAATAATTGTGAGAAGGCCCTTCTCCTCCGGAACTATTTCATCAAGGAAATCAAATCTTCTTTTTAGACCATTGTCTAATATGTCACTGTGATTTGTAATGCCAATAATGAATATCCTATCTTTGAGTGAAATATTGTCCAAAAAATCATTCAATTCTAAAAGAGCACGTTTCATTTCTGCCAATTCATTTTCACTGTTTCTAACTACTGATAGTCGATCGATTTCATCTAAGATCAATAGGATCCCGGTCTCTCTGGCAATTTCTCGAACATTTTCAATAGCTTCTTTCATATTTGAAGTAGTGTCGCCCAAGTTCGACCTAATTATTGAAGGAACAGAAAAGGTGAATGCTGATACCCCAAATTCGTTTAGAACATATGACGCTATTTGATATGCAATTGATGTTTTTCCAACTCCTGGTTCACCATACATTAGGATTTTGCTGCCAAAACCAAATGCGGACAAGATTTCAATTTCTTTGTCATCAACTTCTTTAAAGACTTTGTCTGCAATTGCCTTATATTTCGATATAATCATATCAGAGCCATAAAAATAATCGATTTTGCGTTTTATTACATCTTCTTCTAATTCAAAAATAAAAGATCGTTCCATAGTAACACGCTAGGATTTTGCAGCTTGATTATGTATTGCTTCTATTTAATATATTGTTCAGAAAATATTGTATTTGTCCTAAGAATCCTAATGGAATATCTATCTCTGTTGGTTACTGCATTCAGAGTTCTACTCCAAAAACTTGCTTCGAATGCTCAAACAGATCTCAGAACCAGTTGAGTCGGTTCTCCAAACAAGTATCACTTCATTTCAGATTGCAATTCAGCTTCTAATAACGTTGGCCTTGTACAAGATTTTAACTCTTCAATTTCTTTAACAACTCGCATTTAATCTCTAACTCCCGCCATTTCACATAATAGGTATTCCCAGATCTTCAATCGCGGTCCTCAATTTCTTTGGTATCTCTGATATCTTCCATTCATTTCCAATCCTCAGCATGCTTATCCTCTCCAGATGTTCCATGACATCTTTTTGGGAGTATTTTCCGAGCATATCATGGGATTTCAGTAATGCATATATGCGGTAATGCAGGATCAATGCGATGAAATTAACAAACGTCCATCTCTGAAGCTGGAAATCGTCACTCATGTAGGAACGATCTGCATGAATGGTGTTCTTGAATGTGTCGTATGACTGCTCTATCTCAGTTCTGGATTTCAGCATGTCATACACTATTTCCCC
>JAJZYV010000072.1 GCA_021797955.1 Thermoplasmata archaeon | reverse complement strand
GATAGCAAATGGTGCAGGTCTTACAATGGCGACACTGGATGCTCTGACACTGCATAAGGGTAAACCCAGAAACTTTTTGGATTTGGGTGGAACAGACAATTCCGAAATCGTTTCAAATGCATTTGATCTTGTGTTGAAGGCAAATCCGAAGGCCATACTTGTTAATATTTTTGGAGGAGTCACGAAATGTGATACTGTTGCCACAGGGATTGTTCTTGCAAAGGACAAGCTAAATATCAAGCAACCAATTGTTGTAAGATTGAGCGGAATAAGAGATGATGAGGGAAGGAAGATTCTGAAAGACCATAGCATAGAGTCATTCCCAACTATGATGGAAGCCATAGAAAAGGTTGTAAAATTAGCAGGAGGTAATTAAAATGTCAGTTTATGTGGATGAAAATACAAATGTAATAGTTCAGGGAATCACAGGTCACCAGGGGTCATTCCATGCTGGGGAAATGCTTGCTTTCGGAACGAAAATAGTGGCGGGCATATCACCAGGGAAAGCAGGAATGAAATTTATGGATAAGGTTCCAATTGTTGCAACAGTTAAAGATTCTATGGAATTTGAGCCCCATGCCACAATGATCAGTGTTCCAGCACCATTTGTTAAAGATGCAGCATTTGAAGCAATAGACGCTGGGATAAAATTTGTATACATATTGACGGAACATGTTCCCTTTCATGACTCACTGGAAATAGTACATAATGCCAGAAGGAAAGGAATAACAGTAATAGGACCGAACGGACCAGGCATCACTGCTGTTGGTAAATGCAAGATAGGAATCATGCCAAACAAGATCTTTAAGAAGGGAAATGTTGGAATTACTTCAAGAAGCGGAACCTTAACATATGAAATTGTGGACGCAGTCACGAGAAGTGGAAAAGGGGAAAGCACTGTCATAGGTCTGGGTGGAGACCCCGTTGTTGGACTGAACTATATTGACGTTCTAAAGCAATACGAGAAGGATCCGGATACCGAACAGATAGTTCTTGTGGGAGAGATAGGCGGGAGCAACGAAGAACTGGCAGCGCAGTATATCAAGAAACATGTTACAAAGAAAGTTGTCGCTTACATAACCGGAAGAAGTGCTCCCCCAGGAAAGAGAATGGGTCACGCAGGCGCCATTATCGAGAAAGGAGTAGGCACTGCTGAGTCCAAGATTAGGGCCTTCAATGAAGCAGGTGTCAAGGTAGCAGACTACCCAACTGACGTACCATCGCTGCTGGAGTGAGAAAAATGGTAAAGAAGAATTTGGTATCGATACTGGATGTAAGGGAAGATTTCAACGAAATTATAAATCTTTCATTAAGATTGAAGAGATCAAGGTACCAGTCACACAATTCAGTTGAAGGAAGGACAATGGGAATGATTTTTGAAAAATCAAGCACGAGAACAAGGGTTTCCCTTGAAACCGCAATTCATCAACTGGGTGGAAATGGTATTTATCTTAATCCAAACGACATGCAAATGGGGAGAGGAGAAACTGTAGAAGATACAGCAAGAGTACTTTCTGGTATGCTGGACATACTGACATATAGGGCATTCAGTCACGTAAATGTAGAAAAACTTGCCAAGTTCTCGTCAATACCGGTAATCAACGCGCTTGACGACAGGGAGCATCCTCTCCAGTTACTTGCAGACTTTCTAACAATATATGAAAAGATGGGAACCTTTTCTGGAAAGAAGTTTTCATATGTTGGAGATGGAAACAACATGGTCAATTCCATTCTCCTTACATGCGCAATGACTGGAATGGACGTGTCGATTGCAACTCCTAAAGGATACGAGCCTAATGCAGATTATGTGAAGAGGGCCGAAACAATCGCCAAAGAAATGGGATCAAAAGTTGAAGTAGGAAACAATCCAGAAAATGCGGTTGAAGGATCTAATATTGTTTACACCGATGTATGGGTATCAATGGGTGAGGAAAAACAGAAAGAGGAAAAGGAAAAAGCATTCAAACCCTTTCAGGTAAATCAAAGCCTGATTTCCCATGCTGACAAGAACTTCATATTCATGCACTGTTTGCCTGCCCATAGGGGACTGGAAGTAACAGATGAAGTGGCCGACTCAGTGCACAGTGTGATATTTCAGGAAGCAGAAAACAGATTGCATTCAGCTAAGGGTGCAATAGTTTATCTTTTATCTCAATAATATTTAGAATTAAACAATTTTTTTATATTGTAAATTACATTCCTCATGCATGGTAGAAAATAAGGAGTCGATGAAAAAATTTGCCGCAAGCGATGGGACCGAAATGGATTTTTTCGAGGTTTATGTTGGTCCTGAGGCGCCGACTGTTATGGTTATATCAGAAATCTGGGGACTCACTGAATTCATAAAATCCTTTTCGAGACGGGTTGCAGGTGAAGGATACAATGTAATTGCTCCAGATCTATATTCGAGGCCCGGTGACAGAGAACTTTTCACTGAGGCAAATATAATGGATGCAATGAGGCCAATGTGGTCGATGCCTCCAGAAAAGAGAAGAGACCCTACCGCAATCCAGGAAGTTATGGCCAAAATGTCACCGACAAGCAAGAAGATATTTGAGCATGTTAGCCAGAAAAGAGAGGAAATGGAAATCAGAATGTTATCTGATTTGGGTGCGCTGTATAAAAATGAAATGGCCGATTCGCACAAAAAGGGTGTCGTGGGATTCTGCATGGGGGGAGGGTTGGCTTTTCAAATGTCAACGGAATTCCACTTTGATGCTTCTGTCATTTTCTACGGTGCAAGCCCCAGAAAAATTGAAGAAATTTCCAAAATAAAGGGGGCTATATTTGGATTATATGCTGGAGAGGACAGTGGAATTAATGCAACCCTTCATTCTGTACTGGAGCAGGTCGTAAAGAACAAGACAAATTTCCAGATGAAAATGTTTCCTGGAACATATCATGCATATTTTAACCACACTGGAATGAGTTATAACAAAGAAGCCTCTGATCTGTCATGGGAAATGGTTCAAAGTTTCTACAGGTGGTACCTCAAATGAGTGAAATACCGGAAGATCAAGAAGGAATTTTCGATGGATGCTTCTATGTCTGGGTAGACGTGACAAAAAAGTACATGTCAGAGAAAGACGGGAAGTTTAACGATTACAACAAAATTGATAGAAAAGATTCAGACGGCACAAACAAGTAAAATCACGTCTATTTTTAGATATTCCCTTGTATGGTGTTTGTACAATCTTGGAATTATAAGATTTTTTCTTTCAAATTCTACTTGTGAGGAATATTTTTTGGCAAAATCAATAACAAAATCCTTTGCTTTCCAATTATGAATCAGATAAACCACGTCACCGGATTCAAACACTTTAGTTAAAATGGGAATATCCAAATCCTTCATTTGAGATCCAAAGGGAGTGTTGCACATCACAGTATCCCAGTGGCCCTCAAGATCCTGCGCATTTTTAATTACTATTTCCCAATTTTTGAAAGTTTTAAGGTTTTCCATCAAAACCTGTCTCTGTTCCTCATCTATCTCCACCGATGTGACACTTTTGCATCCATAGTAAAGCGCAGAATAAGAAAGAACACCAGTTCCTGCGCCTGCATCCAGGACATTCTTATCCCGAATATCTCCCCTCAAAAAGGCACTATTAACCAAGTATGAGGCAAGAATCGGATCGGTTGAATACTGTTCCAGCCAAGCCTTTGGGTTATTAAAACCTCTCAATTTGCTCAGTTGAATCTCTAGATCCTTTTTGCGGGGGTAACTCACTCTTCTGTTCCCTTTCCGCCAATGGCAATTTTGACGACCTGAGTCGCCAATTTAGTTGAATTCTCTTTTGAAACGCCTCTTGCCCTTAAAATTTCCTGAATCTTTCTAATTGCCCTTTGCTTTTTCCAGGTGCCCTCTTCGTGCGCTGCTAAAACAATATACCTGGCGATCTCGCGATCAACATCAATACCAAATCTTTCTCTTATCTTAATCTGCCACAGCGGAACTAAGATATCGGGTATATTCCGCAAATTGCTGCTCTCTCTTCTGGCAGCAATTACCTTGTTCATATCCCTTTTCTTTGGCTCAGGCATTATTCTCGATTATAATTAAATAATTAAACATTTTCCATATTCAAATTGACTTTAACTTGGAACAATTCTTACCACGTTACTACCACGAATAATTACATTTCCAAGCTTTCTGCTTATTTCCGCACCCATCTCCTCAGCGTTTCCCATGACCATATTCATGTATTCGTCATAGCCTGTGAGCGTGCCTTCTAAGATCCTGTTGTCCTTCATTAAAATTGCCACTTTCTTGTTTAAGCTTTCCTCTAATACTTTCATTGGTTGTGCCATTTTTTTTCACCTCAGTTATATTCTTCCCCGTCAACATCCTCCTTTCTCATTATGAACTGAATAAGACCCCTTATTATATCTTTCATGTCGTCTACCTCCTTCCTCAGTGTTACAAGGTCTTTGTTTAATTTCTCTATATCTTTTAGATTAGGTTGTTCTTTCATTTTTCCTCCTCCATTATTACTGGTTTACCGTAGTCTGATGCAAATTTCCTCGTTTCGTTAGACATGCAATTTGTACAATAAAGAGAATTGTCTTTAAGTTGAAGTACTTCCCTGCAATTACTGCATCTGGTTTTTAGAACACCTAGGTCTTTTCCATTGATGTTCAGTTCTAGAAATTGTCCAATTCTACTTATTTTACATCTAACAAGGTCACCTATCATAAGTTGTTTGGCTTCTGCATTTCTGCTCCTATGATCCTGAAATACGTGCACCTTCCCTTCCCCATTAAAGTGTAAAAGCTTGTTCTTAATACTTATCCCGACGATCAAAATGGAAAACTGTTTTGAGTCACCTTTAAAGACTTGACCGTAAACAATATCACCGACGTGTGGCCTGATCTTCTCGATTCCATTATCTACTGAAATTATTAACCTCAAGTCATCTTTCTTGCTTGTTCCGAATGAACTTGAAACAATTTTGTTCCTCACTTCTGTCGTATTCTCGCCGGGAAGGTATTCCTCTGAGAAAGAAAGGTGGTCACCCGGGAAAACTACTTGACTCTTATCCTTTTGCATCCTAAGACTTCTCGGATTTATGAAAACATTTAATCTAATTAATGTTTGCAATTTTTCCCACAATGGTGAAGAAAAAAAATTCTTTGTGCGTTTAATAAATTTTGTTTCAGCAAGTTAAATCAATGAGCCACTATGCATGAGAAAAATAGTTCGGGTTCGTACACTTAACCCAAACGGGACATAGTCTTTCATTTTTGGAAAATATGCACAAATTGTCAACGCATTTAAATCTGGAAATTTCCAGAAAATAACGGTGCCGTTAAGATAGATTAAATAGGATTTGTGCAATATTTATTTGTGGAAAATGAATTTTCGTTTCTCGCTTTATTATCGAGAATCAAAAGCAGCATCGGTCCAGCAATGAAATCTTCTGCTGCAATCGTTTATTCGGACGGCAAAAATGCACCAGATAAACTTGCGGAATTTTTAAAAAGATATTACCTCAATAGCAGTATAAATTTTACGAGGTACAGTATTGCTGTCCCCAACGAGCTGATTCGGTTTCAGCCCTTTAACGAACTGTTGAACGAGCAGAATGGAGAAATCAAAATTAGGGACGTCAATGAGATCATCAACGAAATGAATATTTTTTTCAAGGAGAACAAAAATCTGGTTCTGATGATGGAGAGAATAGAACTTTTTGATAATGAAAGTCTAGATCTGCTGATATATCTTTTAAATTCCATCACACCGGGAACTGTAAGCATAATCTGTTTCTTTCAAATAGAGAATAAGAGAAATCAGCAGACGCAGAGGCTCAAATTATTCATTGAGCTGGCAAAAGCTAACAAAAATATCAACATATACAAAATTAAGGATTTGACATTTGAGGAAGTTAAGAATATACTGAGAATTGAAAAGTACAATCTCGATGAATCAATCCTCAAGGATATAGTGAGAATGTGTGGCAACAATTTCAATTCTCTGATGGAAGCGTTAGACTATTACAAGGAATCTGGGATAATTAATGGTAACGGTGAAATTCAACGGCAGCTTTTAAGGTACATCCCAATTCCAACTCCTATTTCTGAAAGATATGAAAAATTGATTGATGGATTAAGCAATGAGCAAAAGAAGATTCTTTATGTCCTCTCGGTGATAAAATCTCCAATCAAAGGCAATCAAATCAGTTCCATTCTAAATTCTGGTGACGAGAATTTTGAGGATGATCTCAACATTCTAGTAGAAAAACAGTTGATAATCATGGAGGGAAGTACCTTTAGAGTATCAAACAACCACACCATTTCAATTATAAGTTCAAAATTTCCGGAAAAAGAAAAAAGGGAAATGATAATAAATATTCTTATGAGAACGGCAGCCACGTCAATGTCTCCCACACTGTCTCTGGAACTTGCAATCAATTCAAGAAATATTGAGATATTGGATAAAACCGTCTCAGGGAGATGGAGGGACCTCTTGGAGGACCATGGTGATCCAAGGAATTTGTTAAAAACACTGAAGGATAATCTGCAATTTATTGAAAGGTCAAAAAATGTAGAGGTTATCCACTTACTTATGGCAGAATATGAGAACGACACACAAAACTATGAAGAGGCTGTCAGGCTCTTAAATCTTCACTCTTATAAAAATGAAGTGGCATTCCCGAGAAATGTGTTGCTATCCAGTTCACTTATCGAACTAGGAAGAATAGATGAGGCTGAGAAAATTCTCAACAATATCGATCGTAAAGAGGTTTCCGCAAAGGAACGACTCATTCTGGACAGTCAGGAGATAAGGATGCTGATTAGAATGAATAAACTTAGTGAAGCCAGGAAGCTGGCCACTGAAGAGATGAAACTTGCAAACGGAAGTGCAGGGGACAGGTGGATGGCAAACTTGTATAATTTAATGTCAGTACTGGAAAACATAGACGGCAATTTACAGAGTGCGGAGCAATATCTGGTCAAATCAATAGAGCTTAATGAGGAATCTAAAAATTTTAAGGATCTGCTACTAAGTAGGAACAATTTAATGATAATATATCAGAGGAAAGGAAAATTCCAGGAAGCAATTGGTCAGGCTGAAGAAATCATCAAAACTGCGTATGTAGCAGGGGATCTTCTATCAAGGGCAAGGGCCAGAATAAACATAATGAACATGTATCTGCACATAGGGGAATATGAGCGTGTGGATTCCGGAATGGAATCTGTAAAGGGTATGGTTTATATGACTGCTAACAGCGAAATACTTACGGACCTCGATGAGTTGCTGGGATTGCAAAGTTTTCTTCAATTTAGGTTTTCAGAAGCTGCTGGAATATTCAGGGGGGCAATGCAGAACACAGAAAATGCAGATGGTCTTTTGTTACTGGAGGCCATGTCCCAATCCATTGACAGAATGGAAAAGAATGAAAATCTAATAAATATTTTACTGACTAATCCGAGCCTGCATATAAATGGAGATACTGAACCTTTAATCTATCTGTTCGGAATTCTTTATGCCAGTATAATGAATGAAAGAGGCACAGCGACTAAATTAATTGCTCACTACTCAGAAAAGGTTAAAAATTCAGATAATTACATTTTTCAAATCTACGAGCCTTTGATTAATTCAATATTGAAAATATTCTTTAGGGATTTTCCCGGATTCCTGAAAGAGATGGAGAAACTTGAAAAATATGATCCATCCTATATTACATTTGCGAGTATATTACACAAAAGTCTGTTAGAGTGTAAGAAAATAATTCAAAGTGAAAAACAGATAGAAATCACAGGCATAAGGGATCCAAGAGTGACAAACAACTACAAGTCTCTCTATATTTTGCCCTAC
>JAJZYV010000071.1 GCA_021797955.1 Thermoplasmata archaeon | reverse complement strand
CTTCCTTGTTGGACTATCTTTAAAGTATTGCTCAAGGAGAAACAGCATCTTCAATGATTATTTGTAATTAATATTTAACCTGCTTGGGTTTTTCAATATACAGGTATAAAACGTTTTACAATCCTGAAAATTCGATGAAATCCATAAGAAACCTGCATCAGAAAAATTAACATTTCGCTTTTGTTATTGCGGGATCACCGTTCATGAGGCGATGATCCCATGAACATGAGAATGCTGCAAGAAAGTGCAGGTTCGATAAGGGGGGCCTCATTCAACGTATTGCAACCTCAAAGGGAATGAGACTGTGACCTGATTGGACATACCAAGAAAATAGTACTCGAAACCGACATAAATATTGTCTCCCGGATTGAGTCTTATAATGCCCTGAACGGTCTCCATTTCTCATGCAAATGAATAATAATCATTGACCGCAAGACTCTCATTAACTAGATGAGCAGAATACTTCTGGGGATATGGCTTGCATAGTGAAGTATTGAAGGGTCTCTCGGAACATATAGGTCAAGTTTTGGTCGTATTGTATCAATCAGACCAATCAATAGTGCTGTAGAACTTCGTATCAGGCGGGACAGAACAGTTTTCAACCAACTCCAATCTATCAGGTTTGAGCTTCGGTGCAATCAAGCAGATTACATTGATAATAATGGAGAAAGCAGCTCCATTGTTTCCGGAAAAAGCCGGTAGTTAAAAGTACTTTCCAGAAATAGTCATGTTTAGGTATGATATCGGTTCTCCAGGACTGAGGTGGCGGTTAATACCTTCTGCTCAGTAATGTTTATCTCCCTGCAGCCGTATGGTTGATATGAGAAATTTCCTGACCATGTATATTATGAGGTAGAATTTGTCGTTGACACCGTGAATTAACCGTAGAAGTAGACGCTTGGTCTGAATATACCATGGAAAAGATAAGACAGGATCGATAACGCACAGATCTTAACCGGTGTGGGGCACACATGTCCACTATTGGTAACTCTTTGAATAGTTTCCTATACCAGTGTACTTTAAAAAAATGTAAGTATATTAAAATATTACCATGGGGTGGACTTAAAAAATATTATTATATTATCAATTCATAATGAATTCGCAGAAGCAATCCTGAATGGGGAGAAACCTTACGAATTTAGGAAAAGTGTTGGAAAGGAGAACCCTATATTCATTTTGCTTTTTTCACGAGAAAGAAGTGAAATAGTTGGTCTTTTCCTAGTCGGTAGGATTATACGGGATTCTCCAATAAGAATATGGACCCAATTAAAAAATAACAAAATTGACAGGTCTAGATTTGAAACTTATTTCGCTGGATTTAGAGAGGGAGTTGCAATGGAGGTCAAAAGATACGAGCGATTTGAAAAGCCAATATCAAAAGATAAGTTAAAGACAATCGGGATTGTTTTACCATCTCAGTTTAAGTATGTATACATTAACGAATCATTATTAGAAGATTTGATAAAACAAAGTATATTGTTTCGTGAATTTAAAACGATTCTAAATGGGGGGATCACGGATGTTTCTTATAGACTTAATCTTATTGAATTCAATTCTGGAATGGAGGATTTCTTTGTCAAATTAGTTACATCTGAAATTGGAAAATGGTACGATAATATAGACGTAGACTTTGCTAAGAGAATCATTGAAGTTCATAAACTCGGAAAGGATCCTGATGGGATTCTAACAAGGGAAAAAATTATTCATGCAATAAATTACGATAATGAAACTATCGGATTTTCCGTTGCAACAATCAAAATGGGGAACTCAGTCAAATTCGGCCCAACTGTAATTAAGGGGGATTATCAACACAGAGGCATAGGTCCGGTAACTCGGAGATTGTTGGAGAATCTGTATAGAAGCAGTGGCATGAGAAAGGCCTATTCAACCATACCTGACAACCATTACGAAGCTTTGCATTACTTATTAAAATCTAACTATAGGATTGAGGCCCACTTGAAATCGCAGTACGCAGCATCACATGGGGAACTTGTCCTTGGTAAAGCTCTAATTAATATTATTAGAAAACAAGAACACTTTACAAGTCCAAATTTCGAAGCTATTAACTTAATATTTCATCTAGATCCACCCCCTGAAGAGGGTGTTAGGAAATTTATACGAGAGGAAATGTCAAAGGATTATTCTAATATTGATGAGAATTTTGTGGATTTGTTACTTAATCCAAACGACGGAGTATTTCACGGCACCAAACAAAGAACAGTAGTCTTTGCCTCTGCAGGAGAGAACTTAGTTGGTTTCTGTTTGATTATTTCAAAGAGAGGGGGAGCTGTTAAACTTGCTCCTTTCGTATGTGTTAATAACAGACAAGTTGCTTCAATGCTACTAGGAAAAGCATTGGATTTTGCCAAAAGCAATCTTTTGGTAAGGAAATTCTATAGTTTCTTTCCTTTAAGCAATTCAAACGTAGCTTTAGCGTTTCAAGATCTTGGCTTCTTGCCCGAGGGTCTATTAACAGATCCATATCGAGATGATGTACATATGCTCGCTTATTCTAAATTTATAGGAATGAAGGAACAATATGAATCATAACTTAACTAGAACTTATGAAATCATTACGATATCACTTGGAATCATTAGCGCTCTTATCGTGGTTATAATTGGATACTTAGTACATAGTACTTTGGGTGCAATTTCTAGTTTCTCTACTGTTTTGATTGCATTCACCACCCTTATCGTCGTGTTGGAATTAGACAATAGAGGAAAGATTGTTGAAGCAGTTTCCGAAAAACCGAAGATAAAACCAATTTCAGAACAAGACTTCTATGATGAATTTCTTAAGGATCTAAAAGGCTCAAAACAAAAAGTGAGATTAACATACTTTCATAACAAATCTCCTCTTGAAACTGAAGATGATTCAAAGAAAGATTATTATATGAATCTTTCAAAAATAATAAAAAATAAAAGTGACGTGAAGTTTTACAGAATTATAAGGGATATCCCTCAAATGTCAGAATGGGTAAAAAGCATAGTGTCGGAACTTAAGGGATCAGCTAATTTCTCATTAGGCTGTTTACCTAATACGAATCAAGATCGAGGTTCAATAGGTGAAATCGCAGTTCAATGTATTGATATGAATAAAGTGTACCTTGTTGCCATCAGCTCACAGGATGAACACAGAGATCCGAGAGATCTTTATATTGAATCTGAGGATTTTAACAAAGTATGGACGGCTTATTTTGATAGACTTTGGGAAGGTTCTGTACATCTAATTGATAAAGGATCAATAAACCAAGAGGAAGTTGCTAAACTTAAAAATATAAAGGTTAACGTTGATGGTCAGTAAATCTCCCCTGCCAACACTATCAGAAATAGAATCTGAAATCAGTTCTTGTGTATTGTTTGATAAATGTAGTTTATTAGCAGAAAATTCCTTAGCCCTATCACGAATCTTGCCTGGCGATTCAAGAAGAGGATCCTCCGATCCAAGAATATTAATTGTTACGGCAATGCCTGATAAGACCTCAGCCGAAAGTGTTGCTTATGCAGGCAATACGATTCTAAATATAAGAAAAATGTTTCTAAGCTCGTCATATAGAGTCGGAATGGACAGTAATCTTGGGTCAAAAGATAGCGTGGTCGACTTCTTAAGATCTAACAGAATATACTGTACCTCTGCAGTGAAATGTTATTCAGGAGAAACAAATTTTCCGTACCAAGGAGTTGTAGATAATTGCAGAAATACTTATCTAGATAGACAAATTCTTAGTTTTCATTCACTAGAATTGATATTGCCTATGGGTATTATTGCCACTTCGGCTATTCTTCACATTCCACTAAGAATGATTAGTATGGGGAAATTCATTGGTAAGAATGGCAAAGGAGTCCTGTACGATGATAAACATTACCATAAGACCGTTATTGTCCTTCCTCATCCTTCTGGTCAAAACAAAAATTTCAATCCCCCCAAATTAAGTTCTAATCTTCGTCTGAGTGAGTTCCTACGACGAATAAATTTCATAAATGCTTTGAACCAGTTGAGGGAGGTACTCGAAAGGATGGGTTATCCTATGAAGTCGCTTCCCCCATTAGAATACCCAAAAGGCATTTTCGATTACTAGATCATTGTATCCGATTTGTTATTTCCATTCCCAATCTACTATTACTTAAAAAATAGAAATATGACTGAGGGGGCCTAAAACAATTATCTAACATTCTAGCCTCTTGCAGAGAAATGGGATGATCAAATTTATATGTTTCACCTATTTCGAAAGCATAACCAAACGAACACCGCAAGAAATATTTTTGAAAACTCTTATGTGAAAAGCCACTTGCTTCAATTTCATTAAATAGCTCATGAGGTACACCAGAAAACACTCTAGATACCCTAAAAGCACCGGATATAACTCCTGCAGGCAAAGTCTCGTAGATTACCATAATGTCACCAATTGCGATCGATGGTCTTGTTTTTCTGAGTTCATATCTCTTGCTCCCAAGGTATATACTTTTTGCAAGACTATGGGTAAGTGATATTAATGATATTTTTTGACCTGAAACCAAGTTTAAGAGACTTTCCAAAGAGTATCACATATCCTTTTGTTCGAAGTTGTCAATCAGTATCTTAATTACATCATTAAAACTTAAATTTGGATCCTTCATTCTACCAATTAATCCCGCCTTAATCTTTTCAATCCTATCAAAAGTATCAGATTGAAGGGTTATCGAACGTGTCTTCCTTATAGATTTAATGGTGTTCATGGCAGATCTTAAGGTAATCATAATCACATTTAAAATACTTAACGGTTTTAGCATACTTAATCATTTTGATAGTGAAAAACTTTTAGTGACTTTTCCTGTAGACCTCCCATGAAAATTCTTTTGGAGGCAGAGCTTACGTTGATTCATATGTAGCATAAATCGTAATGCAGATTACCTCGAAGCTCTTCTATATCTCTTTTTCTTTTAATTAGAAGGTCTAACCAGAATTGTGGGCTAGGTCCACTGATTGCTTACTGATGATAGTTCTTTCTGCTCTATTTCCGAATCTAACTTAGGTCAATTCAGATACTGAAGACATGGTTATATTCTTTATATGGATGTTAAGAAATTGTTTAAAGATCCCTAAATATAGATTTTAACAGAATTAGATAGAGGTTGCCTACAAAACCAAATAACCCCAATAATTTTAAGACAAGCAGTGACAAGAGCTTTTTGTTTCTGGTTAACGAATAGCTATTTAAAACTTGACTTTCGGCATATGAATTTGTGAGAGTCGTAGTCATTAAGGTAAGATAAGTAATGTGTTGCTACGGTGCTGGCAGTTACAACTAGAGACACCAACAAAGGAAAATCGATTCAGAGGTCTTCAAAGCGCTTTCAGTCACGCTTCCAAAAGCTATTCCAAGAAGCGGCATATATATACGCGAGGGAGAAACTGGATCTTGAGCAATAGAGAGCCAGCACAACACGCTATTTATATGAAGATTCTCTTAAATTTTTAGTAGAACTTCCGTTAGATTATAACATCGAATTTGCCTCTTCTAGAATAATAATGAATTCCACTTCCTTAACGTCAAATTAATAAAATGATTCAAAGACATCTTCATGATTAAAGTCAGGAGGTTCTGGTTAAAATTTATTATGAAGTTTACATTGATCACTTATGTCGAGAAAGTCGGCTCGCCCAAATATCAAAATAGAGAAGATTTATCCGAAAGAATTAATGGAATGGAACTATGAAGCTTTAGAAATTCAATTGAATAGGGACTAGGCAATTCAGTTGTCAAGAGAAGTGATCGAAGCGGTAGAGAAGACCAACTATCAATTAATCGATTTTACCTTGTTTCTTAAAAGAAAAACGCCCGTGATAACAATCACATGGTTGGAAGATTAGACTAAATTTCTATCCAATAAACAACAAATCTCAAAAATGCGAGATATAGTATTAATAATATTGGAAGACTCTAAGTTTTGGATACGTACATTATTATGTGTCTGTATTAAAGAACCTTAGTATATCTGTTTGCTTCTGAACATTACAACAAAATTCAATCCTCCCGCATTTAAATTAGTTATTTTTTATGAATCCAGAATTATTATATTGAAAAACTAATAAATTTGAGTGTGGACCGATCTGGATTTGATTAAAGCTTTAAGCGAATATTTTCATTATTCGGTCTCTGTTTCCCATGGCGAGTAAAGTAGCCCCTAAATGATGTTTATAATATATCCTACTATAATGCCTACCAAAAACAACAACGCGTCCCCTGATACCTTTCCAAAGTAAGTTAAGACTGCCATGGCAATGATAACAAGACCTAAGAATATAAGTAAGGAGAGAGTAAGTTTCCGGTTATGAATTCCAGCTTTTTCGCCCCTCTTGATGGTATATTCTAGTTCAGATTTTTGAAGATCAACATATTGTTGACCCAATTGAAGGATCGCGGACGCTAACTTTGAAAGTCGGTCGAAGCCTGGTTATTGAATTGTCTGGAGACTTTCTTTCGACATCATATGCTTCCATTGCTTATGTTCTGGAAAGATTTTATATCTTCCCAATCAGCACCTGAAAACTGAAACTCCTATTGGAATATATGACAATGTTATTGCTTTCACAATGGGTCTTACCAACCGAATACCTTTGAAGACATTGGTTTATTACATATCCCATATGCTTTATGGATCGCAAATTAAACAAGATTTCAAATTGAATTCATCACGTGTGATAAGGAGTTTGAAACTTATAAAAATTAAATTCTTGAATTTTGTAGAATCAAGATTACCTAGATTCCGTGATAGGTTAACGGTAAACTTGCGATTGAAAGGAGCAAATATCCTTGCCGCGAGGAATTTCATGCAATTTGAGCAGCTAAACCTAAAATGACGAGAATCCACGAACCTAACACAGCTTCCCGATATACAAAACCACCACGTTGTGCAACTTAATGGTTATTCATGGATTTGTTGATACGAGGAATATATGTATTTCATCTGAGAGCCGGGAAGCTTCCAACATTCTGAAAACACTGGGTCTGCCATATCCCAGAATCCGTGAATGTGCACATACATAACAACTGATGATCTACAGAAAACATTGTCAAACACAGAATCTGCATGAAACAGTGCTATAGTTTGTCATGCTGAAGTAATGTTTCAACTATATCACAGTATTCATGAAAAAGCAATATGCACTTGATAACATACTATTTGGAAATATCGTCTAAGTAGACGGATATATTTTAGTAAAACTAAAAACATTGGATTGTAAAGTACAGTTTACTGCAACTTAAAAGAATGAGATTAGAGAGGTGTGTAAGAGGATGAAGACAAGTGATCCGTAGAATCGTAAAGCATTGAAGGCAAGCAATTCTATTTTTACGGAATTAGTAGAAAAGGATTAAAAATGGTAAGAGATTAAACATGCATAAAAAAAGGTAAGAATAAAATGACTAAAATAAGGTATTTATTACCAAAGATTTATGGTGCAATTGGATATAAAACATATTATTCATTTTCATATCAGGCGTTGGATTTAATACTTAGCGAACATTATATGAAATGGAATTTTAACCCGTTTAATTATTACGAATTTGGCACTGGGGAAGGTAGGAGCCTTGAATACTTCTTAAAAGCTTTAAAAATGATATCAAAGGATCTTGGTTTAGTTATTAATAAATTCAACCTTTTTTTATTTGATAGTTTTGAAGGGTTACCCGAATATAATAACTCAAAAGATAAAAACCAGGCGTGGTCGAAAGGTCAATTCATGGGAAATATTGATAAAATTAAGAGCATCACAAGTAAGTATTTTCCAAATGAGGGATCAAATGTTAAATTTGTTAAGGGATACTACGAAAATTCTTTGACTCAAGTACTAAAAAAGACTTTAATAGATAATCCCCCGTCGATAGTTAATATTGATGTAGATTACTATTCATCAACAAAAGCGGTGTT
>JAJZYV010000070.1 GCA_021797955.1 Thermoplasmata archaeon | reverse complement strand
TTACCATGGGAAAGGCTATAGAAAGGATGTTCCTCCCCCTCATTCAGTTGCAAATACCTGAGATTGTTGATCTTAACACAATGGAAGAGGCAGTCTTTCACAACATGGTTGTGGTATCAATAAAGAAGAGATATCCGGGACATGCAAGAAAGGTTATGTTCTCAATATGGGGAACAGGACAACTGATGTTCTCCAAGTTTGTCCTGGTGGTTGATGACGATATTAACATACACGATAGAAAGCAGGTTATATGGGCAATGACAACCAGAGTCGATCCAGCTAGAGACATTACAATTATTCCAAGAACCCAAACTGATGCACTAGACCATGCATCTGAGATGTTTAATTTCGGATCAAAGATAGGAATAGACGCTACCAGAAAGTGGAAAGAAGAAGGATTCAACAGAATATGGCCTGATGTCATGGAAATGGATCAGGATGTAATTAAAAAATGCGAAGCGATACTTGAAAGGTATAAAAGATGAAATTTAAGGAAATTGCAGACTATATAAAGCTGGAACACACGGTATTCGACATACCGTTCATAGTGTCAGGAAGCTTTATCGCAGCCGATGGTTATCCAGGAACCCTCGTTCTTATTCTGGTAATATTGGCAGGAAGTTTTGCAAGGGCAACGGGTATGTCCATCAATAGGATATTGGGAAGAAGATATGATATAATAAACCCAAGGAAAAAAGACTGGGCTCTCGTAAAGGGTTCATTTACAATTAATAGGGCTATCTGGTTCACGGTAATATCGGCTTTCTTGTTTGAAACCTGTACCTTTTTACTTAACAGACTTGTTTTTGAATTATCTCCAATTGTTCTAGCACTGTTCATAATAGATCCACTTCTCAAAAAAATAACAATGCTTCGTCATTTCTTTATGGGGCTGGTCATCGGGGTCGGTGTTATGGCAGGATACCTTGCAGTTGACCCATCATTCCCAGCAATACCTGAAATTTATATTCTCATACTTGCCACTGGTCTATGGATTGCAGGGTTTGATATGATATATACTATACCGGATATTGAGTACGACAGGCAAAACGGATTGAAGACCGTTATGAGCAGAAGCGGCATAAAGAAGGGGATGCATTATTCGGAAACAGTACATGCAGTTACAGGGGCACTTTTCCTGTCAATAGCATACTTCATAAAGTCCTATATATATTTGGCGGCTGCCACGGTAATCATTCTACTCATCATATACCAGCACGTTATATTAAAGCCGGACGATCCAAAATCAATAAGAGTTTCATTTCTCAACTCAAACTCTTTCATAGGCTTCATATTTCTGGCTGGCGTTATTCTTTCTATATATGTTCATTGATAAGACTATTTTTAGTTCCTCTAACAGAACGTCCGAAAAACGAAAATAGGATTATAGAGAAAACACCAAACAAGTCGAGTGAGGCCCAAAGTTGTAGGCCGTTATAATTGAATATAAACATAAAAAATGTTCCGATGGATGGTCCCAGTGCTCTGCCCACATTATTTATCATAGAATTAAATCCGTTATATCTTGCTACTTTTTCCTTAGGCGCTATTTTTGATACAATGGAGCTTATTCCTGGTGAGCTTAAGTTCTCCCCTATTGTTATAATGACCATGTCTACGATGAACGCAGTGAGACTTGATGAAAAAGCGGAAAGAAGATAACCCACGGAATAAAAGATCATTCCGAGTTCCATGGAAAAAAGATCGCTTATCTTTCTGGTTATTCTAGTGGTGGGAAATTGGCCAAGTACTACAACAACTCCATTTACTGCATAAATATATCCTATTTCATAAGGAAGAACGTTGCCTCTAAGAACTGCATACGAAGGAAAGGTTACACTGAATTGAGATGAAACGACAGTCATGAAAAAGGTTCCTATTGAAAAAATTATGAGGAATCTGTCAAAAGAGATGTATTGTCTTTTTTCTTTGGTATTAGGATCTTCAGCCTTATGCGTATGATTTAAAAATAAAAGTACAATAAGTAATTGTAATAGTAATGTTATTGCAGAAAAGAGGAATATGTTTCCCACTCCGGAACTGTATAGGAATGAACCCAGGACAGGGCCAATAGCCCACCCTAGATTTGTTAAAATCCTGTAAATAGAATAACCTTCCCTACGATTTTCAACCGTAGTTACATCTGCAACTATGGCTGAGGTTGCGGGAAAGGTAAGGGATCCTGATATGGACGATATTATGAAAATTATGGCTATATACAGGGCCATGACATTGCTATCTACCATTAAATAAACCGTAAAATACGTTAAAAAGCCAATTGCGCTGCCTATCAATATGGTCTTCTTCCTGCCCAGTAGATCACCAAGTGTTCCCCCAACAAGACTGAATGCCATGGATACTGCAGCTATCGCCGTAAATATTGCTCCTACATAGAGAATGGGCACTCCCAGATTGACTTCAAAAAATATTGCAAGGAATGGCCAAGTTGAGCCTATTCCAAAGGATCTAATCATGGAGGCTAAACCAGCTACCCAAAAGGATCTGTTATAGTTCTTCATGAGTTTGATAATATGAGGTTTCTGCGTAAGCACTAAGTTAACCAATCTATTTATTCATTTGTTAAACAATGAGAATAATCCAAAAGAAGTAATAATAATTCCCAGTCTGCTAAATATAAAATTATTTTGGATATTTATCTTTGTAAACTTTGATGGATTGCTTTATTTCCTCATAGGCCTCTTCCTTAGAACCAAAACCATCAACAGATGTTTTTTTGCCCTCTAGCAGTTTATAGGTTTCAAAGAAGTTCTTGAATTCCTTAAGAAGATGTGGATTCAGGTCGTCCATTGACTTTACATGTGAAAAAGCAGGATCTTTTGAAGGAACTGCTATTATCTTGTTATCTTTATCTCCTGCATCAATCATATGCATAATGCCGATGGGTCTTGCCTTAAGCATGATTCCAGGATATGTCGGAAAGCTCATGACGACAACCACATCTATAGGGTCTCCATCGTCATAAAGTGTATGAGGGATTAAACCATAATCTGCAGGATAAACAACAGATGAATGCAGTACACGGTCAAGCACTATGCCATTATAGTCCTTGCTGATTTCATACTTGTTTCTGCTGCCTTTAGGAGTTTCTATTATCACGTTCACTTCTTCAGGTGCCTTTTCGCCAGGCCCTATCGCATGCCATAAACTTTCATTTGCCATTAAAACTACAGGGAAATTTCTATCTTAAACATTACCATACGTTTGTTATTTCATCAGTTCAATGGTTTCCCGTACCACAGCAGCACCTTCACTTCCCTGAGCTATTTCTGACTTCTTATTGTTCACAAGATCAACAAATGCACTAACTTCAGATTCGTATAAGCTCACGCTATCGTTGAATATCTTTTCTACTTTCCCATTGACTCTCAATTCTCCCGTAATTTTGGTTCCAAATATATTGTTTCCTTCTATTGTCCCTCTTGTTCCAAAAATTCTTATGGAATTGTCTGGTACGGAATATTTCCTTGACGTATTTATACTTCCCAAAGTACTTCCAAATCTCAGAATCCCAACTCTGGTATCATCAACGATCCTCCCAGGAGGTGAACCCATACCCTTAACTTCATCCGGTTCTCTCTCCATTATATAATTAAGAAAGTCCAAAACATGAACACCCATGCCCATTATGGCACCCCCGCCAACTTTTTCATCCTCGTTCCACCATGAAGATTCAGGGTTTGCTCTGGTTCCTTGAGAATAGGATCCCCATGATGCCTCCATATAACTTATTTCTCCCATGGAATCATTATTTAATTTTTCCTTAATCATTTTCGCGACGGGATGAAACCTCATGTGAAATCCTATCCCAAGTTTCAGATTCATTTCTTGGGAATATTTTACCAGTTCCTCCGCGTGTTCCATCTTCAAGGTCATGGGCTTTTCAAGAAGAACATGTTTTCCATGTCTGAATGATGCCATGGAATAATTATAGTGCAGAAAATTTGGCGAACTAATATAGACAGCGTCCAAGTCTTCCTTCAAAAGCTCCTCAAGAACGCCGTGCTGATTGCATCCGTATTTTTTTGAAAATTCACTTGCCTTATTTTGGTTTGTACTATAAACCCCGCCAATCTCGTTTCCTGAAGATATGATTGCAGGTACCACCCGGTTTATTGCATGATTTCCCAGACTTACTATGCCAAACTTCATGAATTTCTATTATCTTATGAGATTTAACATTTCCTAAAAGATTTCATCTACATTTGTCAAATGACAAGCTGATTATATTGCATAAAAAATTCATTAGATTAAAAGAGCCTGAGGCTTCAAAAGTTCTCTCTATTTTTGTGGGTACATATAACTTCTAAAGTCACGGGGTCTTAATTCATTTTGAATTAATGAGTGAGTATAGGAGTCGCTTAGAATATCTGGAAAGTGAAAAATGAGAATAAGAGCCAAAAGAATTTACTGATATGAGACCGTCCATGCCATTGATTCCCTTTCCCATTTCCATCCTTAGGCTTTTTTCCCCCTCATCAACTATTGAGCTGTAATGAAACTCATGCCCTCTTACAATATCGTTTTTCTTGAAGAGTGGACTATCTTTAACAACCTTCATTTGTGTATAGCCTATGGTTAGAATTCCATTCTTCTCTACAGTCCCCCTAAATATACCTAACATTCTCTTTGTCCCGTTGGCCGTTTCAATACCAGATTCCATATACATTAAACCACCACATTCTCCCACGATGATCTTCCCTGATTCAGAGAAATTTCTTATGTAATCCAAAGTCTTATAACTCCGGGATAACTCGTCGGAATAGAGTTCAGGGTAACCTCCTCCCAGATAAATGAAATCTGCATCTTCAGGGACTTCATTCTTCAGTGGTGAAAAATAAGAAACATTTCCAATTTTTCTAAGGGTGTCCATAGAATCCTCATAGTAGAAGTTAAATGCAGAATCTTTAGCTACATATATATTATAATTTCCAGTCACCGGAGTATTCATCTTAAGATCTGCTGATTGATATTTGATTTCTGGCAAATCCTCCAGGAAATCAAGGTTGATGAATTTAGAGACCTTTGTGGCAATATCTCTGATTTTTTCATTTGGTATCTCCGTGGATAATCCAAGATGCCTTTCTGGGAGCTCGAATTCCTTACTGTGTGGGATAGCTCCTATGATCCTTATACCATGATCAATAAATGGCTTTGAGACCATTTCAAGATGTCTTTCACCGGCATAATTGTTGATTATGACTCCGATGCATAGGCCCGTTATGAAAGACTTTGCCATATAGTAACCAGATTCTGCTACTTTGTATACATCAACAACAAGAATATAGGGTATTTTCATCCTCCTGAAGTAGTAAAGTGAATTCAGTTTCATAGGAGAACCGGAATCGTAAAGACCCATGACACCTTCAATAACTGCATAATCAAATTGTGATATTGATGAGAGAAAAATATCTCTATATTGTGGTCCCTGAAGCCAGCGGTCAATATTATATGGATTGATATTCGTTACAGACGAATGCAGGTTTTTATCTATATAATCTGGACCAATCTTCACAGATGTAGAATTATTTAATTTAGACAGAAGTGCCAGAGTAACAGTGGTTTTACCAGATCCTGTGTAGGGTGCGCTAATGCCGAATATCTTCATCTATTTCGAACCTCGAGCAGTAATACAATTGAAAATTTTAAACATAGGCATTCAACTGGTTTTTAGCTCATCAGGGTAGATTAACTTTTTCAAATCTAAAGTTAAATGAATTTTGGAATAATTATTCAATATGAACAATTGTAATTACAGAAATGTTATATAAATGGTTTTTCTAAAGTGATGTGGCAAATAAATACGCTGAAATTTATAAGAAACAACATTATGGTCTTGTAGGTGAACATTCTGCGGTCAAGGTATGCCACTGGACAAAAAGCCAGATGACCGGAGGAGCCTCCTGCTATAAGGGTACCTTTTATGGAATTAATTCACATCAGTGCGTGCAGATGACACCTGCGCTTAATTCATGTACTGAAAATTGCTCTTTTTGCTGGAGATTTCAGGGTTTTGATAGTATGAAAATTTCTTATGAAGATGACCCTGAATTCATATTGGAAGAGAGCATAAAGGCCCACTTGAAACTAATTTCTGGTCTTAAGGGTAACCCAAAAGTCACACCAGAAATGTGGAAAGAGGCATCTATGCCAAAACATATTGCAATCTCCCTAACAGGAGAGCCAACGCTCTATTCCAGATTAGGGGAATTTATAGAACTAGCTGGGAAGAGGGGAATATCAACATTCCTTGTTACGAACGGAACACTGCCAATGGTACTTGAAAAACTCAACCCGCTTCCAACTCAATTGTATGTTACTACCGCAGGACCGACTAAAGAAATCTTTAACGATGTGTTGAACCCGGCAATTGGGAATGCATGGGAAAACTTCAACAGAACTCTTGAGCTTTTGCCCTCCCTTGATACAAGGAAGGTAATCAGACATACTCTGGTAAAGGACGTGAATATGCCATACATTGATGAATATGCTCGGATGGATAAAACTGCCGAACCAGATTTTATCGAATCCAAGGGTTATGTTCATGTGGGACAGTCAATCACAAGATTAACTCAGGATAATATGCCCTCTCACGATTCAATAGTAGAATTTTCCAGAGAACTTGCCTCAAGATTAGGTTATGATTTTACCTCAGAAAGGAGAGACAGCAGAGTCACACTTCTATGTAAGGATCCAACTAACAGGTTCATTAATTTCAATGAAATAGAGGAGAAAGCAATAACAGTAAACTAAGTTTATCCAAACATTGGATCATTTCCCTTATTAAACTGCCAAATTAGACGCTTAAATTTCTATACAACCCTACTATGTACTCTCATGCTTGATTTTACATTTAGTGAAGAGCAGGAGATCATAAGAGAGTCCGCAAGAGCATTCTGTAAAAAGGAGATATCTCCAAGGATTCGGGATATGATAAAACAAAAGAGGATCGATCCTGAACTCATAAAAAAGATGGCACAACAGGGATTTTTTGGGTTAACTGTTCCTGAGAAATATGGCGGAAGCAACAGGGATGCAGTAAGTGTCGGAATAATTGCCGAGGAGATTGGAAGGGCTGATCCAACAGTATCCATACCGGTAATGTTTCTTGTAAATAATGCGTGGGCATACTTGGTATCAAAATATGGCACGGAAAGTCTGAAGGAAAAATACTTGCCAAAGGTTGCAAGGGGTGAAAATTTCGTAGGTATAGCATCAACGGAACCAAATTTTGGGTCAGATGTAGCTTCAATGAAAACAACGGCAAAGAAAAACGGAAAGAGCTATACACTGAACGGAGAAAAAAGTTATATCAGTCTTATGAAAAATATCATGGATAACGGTGGAGGATTTGTCACAGTAGCAAAAACATCTCCCGACAAGGGAGCCAGAGGGGTTTCCTTATTTTTTGTTCCTTATAGTAAAGATCACATGGATGTGACTTTTCTTGAGGAAATGGGTCGTGAAGGATCTTCATGGGGGGCATTCAAGATTAAGGATTATGACATCCCAGAAGAAAATCTCATTGGCACTATTGACAAAGGGTTCAATATCATTCACGAAGGCTTTGAGTTTGCCAGAGCTATAATTTCAGTAATAAGTGGGGGCGCAGCTCTTGAATCAATAGGAAGGGGAATCGAATACATGAAGAATCGAGTTGCTTTCGGAAAGGAAATTGTAAGGTATCAGGGACTCCAATTTTCAGTAGCTGAACACACCGCCAGAATGGAAACGGCTCTGGATCTTGGGTATCGTGCACTTTGGTTTTATGATCAAGAACAGAGGTTTGGAAAGTATGACAGATTTAGGGTAAGCAAAGAAATTGCAAAAGCCAAGCTTCTTTCTACAACATGGGCATTTGACGCAATAAATGATGCACTACAATGGCAGGGGGCATATGGTTATTCTAAG
>JAJZYV010000069.1 GCA_021797955.1 Thermoplasmata archaeon | reverse complement strand
GATAATTTCCATCCTCTTGAAAACAAAAGCGCCATTAGGAAATTACTTAACCTACCGGACAAGAAGCTTATACTTTCTATTTCAACAAACATTCCCAGGAAGAATCTTAAGGTATTACCGGAAATCATGGATAAATTAGGGCCCGAATATAGTCTCATTAGAGTGGGGGAGTCTATTCCCAATTCTATTACCATGAGAGTTGAGAACGAGGTGGACCTCAATATGATATACAATGCCTGTGACATTCTCATTTCACCTTCCATTGATGAGGGCTTTGGGTATCCGGTTGCAGAAGGCTTGAAAGCTGGAATAAATATGGTTCTGTCAGACATACCTGTTCATCGTGAAGTTGCTGGTACATTTGCAGAATACTTTGAACCGCTTGAGGCAGTTTCTGCAGTTAGATCTATCAGAGAGATTGAATCAAAAGACAGACCACCCGAAAATGAATTGCTTAAAATGAAGGAGAAATTCAGTATAGAAAATTTTAAAATAAACATGACAAAATATTACAATGAATAATATCAATAAACCCGGAAAAAGCCATTTACACTCTTATCCTTCTATTATTGTTTTGATCACGGCTTTATGGCATTACTCCGAAAGCTTTAGTATAACCAGGGGAGAAGAATTAAAAATAATCCTTGCTCCCTGATATTCCACAAGAGAATGGATAACAGTATCTACGCAACTCATGTTCAAAGAAGTTCCAGATGTTATTGAAGAATCAACCATTATGTATGATATATTATTGTTTTCCAGCAAATTTGTGTAGTTACTTTCTAGTTGAACTTTATTGGTAGTTTGGTTTAAAACAAGCGGCTCCGTAAGCATTTCGTACTTCTGAATCTGGGATGGACTGGAGTACGTGCCCCCGAAACTGTTTAGGGTTACTATCTTGGCAGGACCGAAAAATGCAGGGTAAAATCCAATTTCGCCAGCGTATCCCCACCCCGTACTTATATACGGGTTACTCGTGGTTGGTGGTAGAAGAAGAATATTACCAGAAATATTATTCAATAAATCAGATCTGGCTTGGTAAAAGGAGTTAGGTATGTAGAACCCCGCATCATCTTTGTTTGATCCATTATATTGGTGTGTAACCGCAGCGCCTGAAAATAACGGCAGTGCAGAGATGGATAGAATAATGGTCATTGCAACAGCAACAACTCCTGGTAAAAATCTTTCATAAT
Source organism: Thermoplasmata archaeon (assembly GCA_021797955.1). Next base: position 6,766 of record JAJZYV010000069.1, on the reverse strand, counting down.
GTTTCGACTTCACTGCCATAAATCGCTTTGGAAAATTTTTCAATCGTTCAATATTCTCTTCGCTGTTAAGCCGCTGAAAAATCCGCAGTACAGAGTAGGACGCCAAAATTGGATAAAATCTGTCCAAATACAAACCACTAAGGTAACCTGTAGGTATTAGCTGGTAATGATAAGGTATGACTTTATTGATTTCTGACCAGATAATGCCCAATGGCGGGTTTGCACCCTTATCCCAGAAAACAACTACCAGCAGGATCACCACTAATGCTGTTATCCATTTTCTGTGTGCTTTTTCAGGGAATACTAGTGGAATGACTAAAGCAAACAAGGGCCAAAAAAAGGTAATGGTGAAGAAGGTACCAAAATTAATGTACAAACCGTAGTAGAAAATATACGGAAATTGCCACTGGTTTAAGCCCCTCAATGTGTTGATCAAAATGTTGAATTGTCCTGTGTAGAAAATTAAGTTTGAATGGTCGACAGCACCAGAAGCTGCGGTTGAAGAAATTTGATGAAGGGACGTAATTATTGGTATAAGAAAATTTAAACTCAAGGACAAACCAATGGTCAAGGAAATGATGTAGAAGATTGCAATGGCCTTGACCATATTAAAGCGATTTGCATGGCTTTTAACAACCTTTAGAATGAACAACATAGTATACATTGCAATTACTACTAACATCAACCTTAGATAGTTGGGAAATGGGGATAGAGACATGCCAATGCCAATGCCAGAAATTATAGCGGATATCACTATTGAATTCCTATCCCAATCTCTGCGAATAAACATCACAATTCCCAGCAAAATAAGAGTGAATCCGGAAACAGACAGACTCACATCGCTTACCAGTGATAAATAAGTTAAAGTAATCGACCAAGGGTTAAACAGGAACAGAGCAGATGAGGTTATTCCTAAGATGTACCTGTTTTTTGTGGAATCAATCCTGAATATTTTGGTACTTAGCTTATAAATTGAAAAAACTGCCAGTGTTGTGGTAATGTAATAATGCAGATAGAAAGTCGCATATATGTTTCCTGCAGTTAGTATGTTGGATACTCCCCATAGAAAACTAGAAACACTTGGGGCAGCAAAGAAATTGTAGAGGTGGTAGAACCCTATCATGTCACCTCCGAAAAGAAGCTTACCTTTTGCCCATAGTCCTATTAAACCAATATAAAGAAATGATAGTGAGAAAAGGGAAACTATGGGAATATAGTTTGATTTTATATTCGAAACTATATTTTGAAGAAATTGAAATAACAAAGAATGCAGCTTTTTATTGCCCATTGAATTAATAGTGTTTTTAGCTACGCCTGTCATTGCTTGTTTCTCCGCATAACATTCTATTTACTAAAATTCTTCTCCTTCGAAGGTTATTTGAGGAAGTAATATTATCTTTCCCGAAAGAACTGTGCCAGTCGCCTGATTCACCATATGAATGTTATATGCCTAATTATAAAGTTTATCCAACACTGATGCTAAAGTGCAAATTCTTTTGTGGATTCTATTTTAACTTATGAATCGGAACAAGCTCAAGTTTCATTCACAACTCATCACAACCATTGTGGGGCAGAATTAAAAATACACGGTAGTGTTTTTCTCATGGTATTACTTGACTAGAATAGCCATATTTGTGGACGATATATCAAGTGTTGGTGGTGAAGAAACCTATGCATCATCCCTCATTAGACTTTTTGAGAATTCATATGAAATGCGTATTGTAACTGGAATACCAGTAAGGAATAGCAATCTGACCACCGAACGGTTTCAATTTAACGATAAAATGTACTACAAAGTAATTCGACTTGGAAATCATAGAATTCCTTATAGAATATTAAATTACAAAGAACTCGAAAATTTTGATTTAATATATTGTGCACATACAGATTTCCTCACGATCCCTTTTCTAATCTTCTTTTCAAAAGTTTTAAAATTACGAGTCATATTTGGTCTCCACTCATATTATTTGATACAATCTCCTTATCTTCATAAAAAATTCGATTGGGTCAAAAGGTATTTGATTAAATTTTATCTGAAGTTCATGAATAATATCCATGTCATTAACACTGATGACCTCAATAAATTGAAAAAACTTGGTTTCGAAGGTAACCTGCATTATGTGCCCAATTTCATCACCCATATGCCGGAAGTGAAAGCAAATAATGACCATAAATTCACAGTGCTGCTGATTTCAAGGCTCACAGTTGATCAGAAGGGGATTGATTTCTTACCAGGTATTATTGAAAAAGTAATGGAAAAGGAAAGATCCATTGATATCAGAGTTGTTGGAGGTGGGGATGGCTCAAATATTGCGATGAACTTGGCAGCCAAATACCAAGAAAATGTGCATTATCTTGGCATGGTAGACAATAAGTTGTTAGAAGAAGAAAGGAATAATGCTACGATTTTCATTTCTACGTCGCGTGATGAAACCTTTGGATTAAGTGTTTTAGAAGCCCAGGCTTACGGTCTGCCGTGCATATGTTTTGATGTGAGGGGATTACATGACATCATAAAGACCAGAGAACAGGGTGTGCTAATAAAACCCTTCAATTTAGGAGATTTTGCCGAATCAATATTGGAATATTATCACAAATGGAAAAATGGTGAAATAACTGCACAAACGAAGACGGAAATCAGGAAAGCAGTTTACAAGAATTTTGCATTTGAATTCTTAAGAGAAGATTTCCAGAATATGGTGGAAAGCACGCAATGATGATCAGTCAACCTGCAAACCCCGGAATAAAAAAAACAAGAATTTATAGATTGAGCTAAATCCTGATTTTGGAATCCAGGACTTAAAATATGAAGCACACCAAATCAAAATCCCAAAAAAGGCAAAGTAAATCATGGATGGTGCATGCTTTCGAACAAAAAATACGCACCCTCTCACGTTCATTGCACCCTTAAAAGGTGACATATCTGATACGCTTGGTGAGCCTTTATGCCTTATCACTGCGTTGCTAAGAATGCCAATTTTACCCTTTGACTTGAGTCGGATTCCAAAATCTGTATCTTCAAAATATATAGGAAAACTTTTGTCAAATCCATCGATATCTAAGGCTGCACTTTTTCTGACCAAAAAAGCATTGGGAATGAAATCAGTTTCCCGTATTTGCTCTTCTAAGGATAAGGTCGGTTCAACAATCTTTCCTTTCATCAGAGACACAGGATTCAATGATATTTTCCAAACATAATGCTGCAATTCGCCCGTCCAATAGCTTCTGCTGACACCGCCAACTGCTACGTACTCTTTGTTTCTTTCAATGAATTCAAGTAGAATAGTAAGAAATTTGTTTGTGACAACATTATCGTCGTCCAGAAAGAAAATGTATTCACCTTTGCATTTCCTTAACCCTATATTGCGGCAGGAAGAGGCATATTCTCTCAGTTCATTTCTGATGAATTCTACGCCTTGACCAAATAACCCCGCATACTTTTCACTTAATAGTTTGAAATCGTAAGGCACTTTTGAAAAATCATCTATGACAAATAACTCGGTTTCCATTAAGTGCTCTTTGAAAGTATCAACAATGGAGTCCAGCAACTCCAATACATATTGAAACCTACCATGGCTAGGTATAACGATCGATAGTAACGGAACTTCAGCTTGCATTAATCTCTTGAATTTTTATAGGTCTGAATTCAGAGCCTCCGAAAATTTCCAAATACTCATTCTTTATTCCATCACACTCATTGGAGAGTTCGCATTCATGGCATGCAGGGATTTTCTTGTACCATTTTTTTGGTGATTTTATTTGTTCTATGTTGGGAGACATCCCCACAATATCCTTAAGGTCCTGCATAGATCTGGCATAGCGCAGATCCATAATTTTGTGCCTTCTGACATACTTTGCATAGGCATCTCTGAGGTCGAATGGCTCTTCCTTTCTTTTGACAAATTCTTCAGGGATCCACTCAGAAAATTCAGTAAACGGATACTGCCATTCATACTGGTCAAATAGTCTTTGCGGAAAGTCTACGATATTGCCAAAATACTTTTCATCCAGGGTACAAAATGGCACATACCTAACATTTACATGCTCAACTCCTGCTTCTTTCAGGATGTCGATGGCGCTCTGAAGATATATCTTAGCCTCATCAAACTTCGGTGTAAGTTTAACGAGGTCAGAAACTCCAGTAGCCCACGGATTAAAGAATATGAAGTTAGAAGAATGTGGAACAAAAGTGCTAAGCAAATTGGCATAATCCACCAAATCGGTGTAGTTACTCTTTGTAATAACGTAATTCGTTCTAACTTTTATTCCAAACTCTGTAGAATTCCTTGCTGCTGACAATATTCTATCGAAGCTCCCCGGTATATTGGTTAACGAATCATGAACTTCGGCCTTCGAACCGTGAATAGACAAAAGTACATCTGAGAGCCCTGATTTTACATATTTCTCCAGCATTCTAGAGTTTGATATTACCATTCCATTGGTAATTATGCCTATATCCTTAAAACCAAGTTCTTTTGCATGCTCAATACTCTTTTCCAGCATTGGAGAAAGAGTGGGCTCCCCTCCACTGAAGTCTAAATCTTCAAAACCCAATGACCTAGCCAGATCCAGTTCTTCCAAAATCATGCTACTGGGGAGGTTTTTTTGGCTCAGTTTGTCATAATAATAACAAAAACTGCATTTTGCGTTACACCCATATCCGATCTGAATCTTAATGCGCTTAGTTACCTGTCTTACCGGCAGTCTCACTTTTTCGGATTATAATAAGAATATTTAGTTTTATCTATTATTAGTCATTTTTAACTGGAAATTATGCATCTTTAGTTTTAGAAAAACTAGACTGAATAAGCTTGAAAACGTTCTCTATTGAAAACTATGTGTCAAACTTGCGGCAAAGAACTAACATTTATAAGAGCAATTCAATGCCCTTTTTAACATCAAATACTTAGCAATAATCATACATAATCAGCACCTGTTAAAGTCTTCCCCTTGCCTTAAAGAGACATATAAGGGCGATCATTGAAAGTCCTTTCTTACCCCACCCCCTTATTCAGCTACACTAAACTTATATTAAAACAACATTTAGATCGTAAAGTTTCCTTATGCGTTTGAAAAATCATGCTTTGAAACCTATTCTGAGAGAAGAGGCTTCACTGTGTGAACATTACAATTGAAAAAATAGTTCTCCAATTTACTTTTAATGCATGCCAATACACTTTTTGGCTAATAGAAACTATTTTCAGTGAAGTACGAGAAAAAGTAGGAGTTTTCTAATAAAAAATAACCTTGATGGAAAAAGGGAAAGGACAAGCTCCTTGTTTTCTCTCTTGAAAATTCGAAAAATCTTCGCAAATCCAATGTATAATGCAGCTCCTAGGACTATATAAAAGGGCAATAGGTAAATGTGTGGGCCGAACAAATCTGATACATAGTCCACTATGAGAAACATGAGGATTGATGACACCCACACCTTAAGTATTCCAGAAATATCAAATGAAACGACCCCTTCTTTCCTTGCGAAGTAATATAGGATTCCGAACGTTATCACATAAACAGAAGAATACCCCAGGGAAGCCCCAATAAGGCCGAAACGCGGTATAAGAATTATAGACAGAAGCACATTGCCCGTCAAGGCAAATACACTGGAATATAGAAATAGTCTCGTTCTCCTGACAGAGGCAACCGCCTGGATTATGATATTCTGCGAAATGAAAATCGCGGTAAAGAACATGATAATTTGCAGAGGCACTGCTCCCGATACATAATCTGCGCCTCCGAGCAATTTCAGTATAATGGGAGCGAGAGCGGCTATTCCCAATGCGGAAGGTACATAGAAATAAGAAAGGAGTGTCGATGATACTTCAGCTGTTGAGGCAATTCGTTCCTTTTCACCCTTGCCATAGAACTCCGAAAATTTAGGCATAAGAATGTTGTTGAAGGGAATGGCAACAAAACCGATGGCCGAGGCAATCAGGAGCGAAAAATTGTAAACGCCAAGCGATGATAGGCTGAGCAGCCCGGATACAATGAACCTATCTGCATACGCCGCCCCGTATGATATTATTCCCGAAAGAAGTATGGGAAAAGAATAGCGCAATATGTATGAATTGGCTGGAGGATTTCCGGGTCCGGAGTATTTTCTCACGGATGAAAGTACGACGGCCAGTTCTGCTGCCACCCCCAAGAATATGCCTGCAATCCAACCATATACGATGGTGTCTATTGAGCGCAGGTAAATCGCAAAAAACAGTGCACCAAAATAATACGTTACCCATATGACAATGCTGATGATTGCCGAAAGCCTGAACTGCTGTATTCCAAGAATGGTGCCGTTCAGTATTCCAAACATTATGTTGCCGAAGAGAACCACGCCGAGTATGCGTACCAGTTCAGTATAATTAGCGGAATGAAGGAAAACCAGTGAAATTTCAGAAGCCATAAGCTGCAGAGCAAGTAGGCCCCCAACGCTTAATCCCGTGCCGATCATAAGAATTCGGTAAATTGTGCGCCTGACCGATGCATAATCACTTTTCCCCAAGCTGTAGGAAGTGAAATGCTGGGCGGCGGTCGCAAGTCCAAAGGAAAAAACGATGTTAAATAGTCCGACTATAGCAACAAACAGCGCTATGGCCCCTACACTGGATGTGCTGAAAAGCCTTACGGCAATTATGTAGAAAACCATCCCGGAGAAGAGCTGAACGCCGGATCCAGTATATTGGAATATGGCGTCAATACCAAGTGACCTGGCAGGGGATGTATTACCATCCATCTTTGCGAGTATGAGTATGTTGGATATATATAATTG
>JAJZYV010000068.1 GCA_021797955.1 Thermoplasmata archaeon | reverse complement strand
CTGTATTTTTGATTAATCAGGCCCTGTTTGGTGCAGGAATGATTATAGCAGGATTCATGAACACCTGGTACCTGGTAGGCATCTTTGTCTTCATAGGAGGAATTGGTGTAGGGGGAGAATTCCCACTTGTTGACAGTTACGGAACAGAAATATTCGTCAAGAAGAAGAGAGGAGCCTGGCTCGCTTTCATATATACCGTTGCAGTTACTTCTGCACCCCTCATAGTATACATTGCTTCCATTTCAGCCAATACCGGATACTACTCATTCAGAATACCTCTATGGTTCATGGGCGCTGTAGGTATTGCAGTATGGCTCATTCGATTCAGGCTGATGGAATCTCCAAGATGGCTTGAAACTCATGGCCATCTGGACGATGCAAAGAAGCTCATGGATAAAATTGAAAGCGAAGTAGTAAGAGAAACAGGCAAAGAACTTCCGCCGATACCTGATGTGATCCCTCCGGCAGTGAAGAATCCAAGGTGGGTTGAGATGTTTGCACCTGATGTCAGGAAAACTACTATTCTGATGGCAGTTTTCATGTTCTTCCAGTCAGGAGTCTTCTATGGTTTCGTTATATTTGCACCAGGTCTTCTGACCGTTTCTTATCCTTCAGACGATCCTCTGGGAATCGCAGCTGTGATATTTTCAGGATTCCTTGTGGGAAGTGTATTCAACATATTCATAATGGATAAGATCGAGAGAAGGACAGGAATAATACTATTCATGATACTTGGAGGAGCCTTCGGAAGCATGTTTTCAATTGCTTCGGGTCTCGATGAATCAATCATATTTGGATTCCTTACATCATTCATGCTCTGGAACTTCTCCAACTTCTATCACCAGTACAATGCTGAAATATTTCCAACGAGACTCAGGACATCAGCTGCAGGATTTGTGTATTCCATATCAAGGGTATCCACAACCCTGATAATACTGTTCATAGCAATATTCATAGGGGCAAAGAATGCCTTTGGAATATTCAGCTTTGCCTGGATTATGATACTGATCTGTGCAGCTATGCTTATACTCATAGGGAAAACATCCACAGGCAGGCAGGTTGAAGAAATAGCAAACTGAAAAACATATACCATTTTTTATTTTTATACATAATTTTCTAATCTGTTAGATTAACAATTATAATATTCAAAGCAATTGATAGGTCATGATAACTGATGATACACTGAGGGAGGGGCTTCAGGCCCCTGGAATCTCATTCACGTTTGAAGAGAAACTTTCACTGGCAAAGATTGTGGCATCATACGGAATAAAATGTGCCTTGGTATCATACCCCTCTGCACACACCTCTGAGGTAAAGATTACAGAGAAAATTGTTTCCGATAAAATATTCAGGGATGTTTTTGCACTGGGCAGGACACTGAAGAGTGATATTGATATTATAGATGCCACTGGAGCAAACATATCCATTCATCTTCCCTTCAGGCTCGAGAACCTTGAGAAGATAGTTGAGTCGATAAAATATGCTTCCACAAAGGGAAAGATAGTTGAGGTTTCAATTGTGGATGTCATGAAGAATTTGCCTGATGAAATCATAAAAATAGCAAGAATTGTCGAAGATGCAGGTGCTGATATCATCCAGCTCCCTGACACCACAGGATCTGGTACTCCAAAACAAATAGGCAGGCTGTTTTCCATGGCAAGGAGTGCAATAAAATGTGAAATAGATGTCCACTGCCACAATGACAGGGGCCTCTCAGTTGCCAATGCCATAGCAGCTCTCGAGAATGGGGCTGATCGAATCGATACCACCATATTCGGAATTGGAGAGAGAAATGGAATAACAGATGTGGCCTCCATCAACAGGGCACTTGAAATGGATGGAATTGACACTGGATTGGATTCAAATTCCATGAGGAAGGCCTATGAATCTGTCCTTGAGATCATACTCAAAAAAGTTGGCCCGGAATTTTTCATAGACAATTTCCCGGTGAACGGAAGGAATATTTATACAAACACTGCAGGAACCCATGTTGCTTATTCCGATGTATTCACTGGAAAGGAAATGAGCTTTAATGTGTATGCAGGAAAATCCATGATCAACACACTGCTAAAATCAAATGGAATTAACCTCGATGAGAGTTCCACAACATCACTTCTAAAAGAAGTGAAGGACAGAGCAGCAATCAGTGGAAAATGCATCACAACAGGAGACATTATCAAAATGGCAGGTGAATTCTCTGCATAGAGTCGTGGAAATCGGGCATATTGTGGCAGGGCCTACAGCAGGACTCATATTTGCAGACATGGGATATGACGTAATCAAGGTGGAAAGGCCCGGGGAGGGAGATATATCAAGAAGGCTTTCTGATACTAGTTCTGGCGCATTCCCTTTCTTTAACCGCAATAAGAGGAGCATAACACTCGATTTCAAGGATGATAAGCACAGGGAAGTGTTCAGGAAATTGATCTCAACCTCCGATATACTGATTGATAATTTAGGCTGGGGTGCAATGAAGAAACTTGGACTGGGTTATGAGGAACTGTCCAGAATCAATCCAGGTCTGGTTTATCTTTCCATAAAGGGTTACGGAGAGGGCCCCAATGAAACAAGGAAATCCCTTGATTTTCCAATAGAGATCCACAGTGGTGTCGCATATATGACAGGCACCATGGACAGGCCCATGAGAGTGGGCGGTTCACTCATAGACATGGGTGCAGCCATGTTCGGTGTCATAAAGACCCAGGAAGCGCTCATAGAAAGATCAATTTCAGGAAAAGGGGAATATATAGACATAGGGCTTTTTGAAACGGCTGAATTTTTCATGGGCCAGCATATAGTCACATACCAGTTGAATGGAAAAGAACTTAAACCATTGAACGAGGAGGGATTTGCATGGGCGATATATGATTTCTTCCCCACAAAGGATGGTAAAAAGGTTTTCATCGGTGTAACAACGGATACGCAATGGGAGGTATTCTGTCGGGCAATGAATCTTGAGGTCTGTTCTGAAAAAAACCTGAAAAAAAATGAGGACAGGTTCAGAGAAAGAAAAAAACTCAATGAATTAATCACCAACAAAACCATGGCCCTGACTGAAGAAGAATTGCTGAACCTCCTGAAATCCATCAATATGCCTTATTCTACATTAAAAAAACCCTGGGAACTCCTGTATGATCCACATGCAAAGCCAAAGATGGCCAGGGTTAATTACATGGAGAGAGAACTCATTATGCCACAATCCCCGGGCGGGGGTATGGAAATGAGGGACCCTCCCTCCCTGGGCCAGCATAATATGGAAATACTCACAGAACTTGGATTCAACCCCGAAGAAATACAAGAAATCATGAAAGGAAACAAATAGGATATTCTTTGGAAAAGTTATTAAATATCCTCAAACTGATTAAGTGATATGTTGTCAGGCAATTTCAGCATTGCAAGTAAATGCAGTCTGGCTGAAGCTGCAGGTGTACTCAATGAAAAGATAATTTCCACTTATGTCTTTCCGATTGACAGAGACATGAACTATGTCTGTTCCATAACAAAGAAGCCAAAATCCTCAGAGCTTGAAAATGCCCTTTCCCATGATTATGTATCATACAACCTTTTCTCTAAGGATGGAATTACACTCATACAGGGCATAAAGAAGGGCCATGGCATCATGAAAGCAATCATCGACAGTGGGTGTATTCCACTCCTTCCTATCACTGCAACGGAAGGAGTTGAGACTCTTACTTTCATGGCATTCAACTCATCTTCTGTTTCCAAATTGCAGGAAGTACTTCAGGAGAAGAATTCACTTGAATATTTCAATTTTGACAGGGCAAGCGGGGTTGAACTTTTTTCAGAAGTGCAGAGAAGATGGGGTATCCTTGGATCAGTGAATCTTACTGACATGGAGAGAAAACTCATAAAATCTGCATATTCCATGGGTTTCTTTGAATGGCCAAGAACATACGATCTGAGCAGAATGAAGGCTGATTATAAGCTTTCCAAGCCCACATTACTCTTTCACCTGAGAAATGCTGAAAGAAAAATAATGAAAACTATTTTTGATTAATCAACAAGCATATTGAATGCTGGTTGACACAGTTACCTTTTCTGTTGTGCCGAATCATCTCATCAATACAGTTGGCAAAATGCTCCTAATATTGTGCTTACCGTAATATACATAACGCAATAAGTATTGTCGCATATGTTCCTCATTCCATGTGACATAGTGTTTTTAGGATTTCATTTTCTTCAATCCATAACAGGAACTGTCTGGCAACCACTTTTATCATTCCTTTAAGATCGGGGAAGTACTCGTTATGCAATTTCAATTTTTTCAGGAGTTTCCACACCCGCTCTATGGGATTCAGTTTGGGTAGTATGGTGGGAGATGATCAAGAAACAACAGCTCTTTATGTTCCTCCAGCCATGACAGGAGCAGCTTTGCGTGATGGTATCTGGCGTTGTCCAGAATAATCTGCATCTTCTTTCCTTTTCCCCTGTTTCATCAGAACGGTAAGAAATCTCAGGAAGGTTATAGCGTTGGACACATCATGCCTGCAAATTCTCCTGTCCTGATGTTCACAGCGCCGAATACGCTCATACCTTTCCTTGTGGGATACTGCAGTACTGATGGATCTTTATCTTCGGGTGGTATCCACAAGGCAAGGGTGGTTCCATGCTGGTAGAAATGGCATTCATCCAGTGTCCATATATCCGTATCGCCTCTCTTCAGGTCTTCAGAGAATTTTTTAAAAGTGTCCTGCTTTTCTGGATCACCTCTCGCGATCACAGGTCTGGGTTTTCTCATTCTGAACTCCAGTCTGTGAAAGATCATCTGGCAGGTACTCAATCCAATTTCGGCATGGTACTTCTCCGATATGTGGTGCATGAGAAGCTTTCCATTCCATAGATTATACTCATATCGCTGTTAATCTCAGCCATCTGCTGAGTTGTAAGCTTTGGTGGTCTCCCAGATCGTTTTCCTTCTTTGAGAGCGTTAAAGCCTTTCTCGTTGAACCTCTTAACCCATCTCTCCACAGTTCTGGGATCTTCTCCAAATATGATTCCCAAATCATGGCAGCTCATTCCCTCACTAACGAGCAGAAGGTCATGTAGACGGTTGTCGTGCTTTGATTCCTCCGAACGTGATATTTCATTCCGTATTGCCACAGACCGTTCCTTTGCGTTGGTTATTTCAAGCCTTTTCATAATTGTATAATCATTTTGAATACTTGAAGGCATACTGCATAGTTATTGCGCCATGTATAGCTGGGAAAATTATCCTCTTTCTGTGCGTGAATTCAAATCTTCTTTTACCAATGAACATTAGTATTCATTACTAATGAAAAGATTTATGCATTGTATAGTAATGATATTGTATGATATTGAAAGAAACCCTAAGGCAGATAGTTATAGACCAAAAAACTGAGCTTGAATTCTTTAAACATGGCATGGAGCGTGAAGGTCTTGGCAGTATACCACTGGAATTACCTCATGCTGTGATAATATCTGGTATAAGAAGATCAGGCAAGAGTACACTGTTGCATCAGATTCTAAAGAAACTACCAAATTATTATTTTTTTAATTTTGAGGATACCCGGCTTATTGATTTTGAATCGGGTGATTTTGAAAAACTTGATGAAGTGTTTCACACAGAGTATGGCCCTTCTGAATTCTATCTTCTGGACGAAATACAGAATGTGAAGGGCTGGGAAATCTTTGTACGATCCAGATTGGATAGACATAAACATCTATTCATCACCGGATCAAATGCTTCATTGCTAAGCAGGGAACTTGGCACAAGATTGACAGGACGACATATAAATGTTGAACTGTTTCCTTTCTCCTTTGGTGAAGCATTACTTTTCAGGAAAGAAATTGCATCTCCTGAATCTTTTGAGTGGTACTTCAATCAGGGAGGTTTTCCTGACTTCATAAAATATGGAAGGCCGGAGATATTGAGGGAATTGTTTACAGATATTCTTCAAAGGGACATAATTTCCAGATATAAAATACGACAAACGAAAGCCCTTCATGAATTGGCAATTTACTTACTGTCCAATGTTGGAAATGAGTTTTCATATAATTCCCTTAAAAAGATGTTCCAGTTCGGTTCTGTTAATACCCCGATATCCTTTGTTTCATATCTGGAGGATAGCTATCTTCTCTTCACCATACCAAAATTCGATTACTCCTTAAAGAAACAGATGATCAATGAGAAGAAGGTATATTCAATAGACAATGGTCTCTCAAATGCCAACTCCGTCTCATTTTCTTCCAATAAGGGAAGGATGCTGGAAAATTTTGTCTTCTTAACACTCCGTAGATACCACAAAAATATCTATTATTTCAGGGAGAATGGAGAATGTGATTTCCTTATAAAAGAAGACAGTAGAATTATAATTGCTATACAGGTTGCTTACGAATTGAATGAGGATAACAAAAAGAGGGAAATTGAAGGATTGTTGGAAGCCATGAGGAAATTTGGATTAATGGAAGGATTCATATTAACGTATAACCAAGAAGATGAGATTGATATTGAAGACAAAAGAATTGTGATCAAGCCAGTCTGGAAGTGGTTGTGACAATATAAAAGTGATCCAGATCGTCGGTTTTATTCTTATCCATTTCATCATGTGGGCAGGGTCATATTCATCAGTTATCGGGCATTCAGAAGGAAACCTTCACTGACGTACCTGAACAGGAATGAAAACATAACAGCTGTATACAGCTGGGACCAGCTATACAGAAACATACTCATGGATATGAAATTCACGGGTCGGGATCACATGAAAGATCTGGAATTCTATGCAAAAGAGGCAAATGTAAAATGGAACAAGAAAGATCTTTCGAGAGGAGAGATGAAACGTCTCAGGAACAGGATGGGCCTTGTGGTGTACAGTCCGTAAAGGGAGAAGGAGGACATTGCTGATATTGAGGGGGAGGTATCAACGGTCAAATCCATAATCTCCTTCGGGAAGAAGGGGCCCAAACTCATAGAAGCACCTGAAAAATTGAAATCATACACAAAGAGCAGTGAAACAGATCTGAAAGACAAAAGGATTCAGATCGTGAAGAAGCTTGCAGGAAGATTCATGATCGTGAGCAATACAGATCTATCCATAAGTGATATTGTGAAGGATTAGAAGGATCTGTGGAAGATTGAGATATCCTTCAGGACAATGAAGTCATTCCTTGAAATAAGACCAGTATATCACAGGAAGGATGATAGGATGGGGGCCTGTGTATTTGCGTGCGTTCTCTCACTGTTCGTATAAAGGCTATTAGAAAAGAAAATGAATGAGGAGATGACCATATCCGGGAAAAATTATAGGCACACTTACAAATTAATGTGAGCTGTTATAGAAAACACTTCATTTTACTACATTACTAAAGGTTTCCTTCACAACTCTCATCGAAACTCAAGTGTAAATGGCTGGAATGAAGGGTTGGCAGGATACAGCCAGATTGAATGGAAAATAGCAATATGCGATTTAATGCTCTATATCACGAGTTCGGCGAATTGAAAAATATGTGTTAAAGCGAAAGAGTTCAGATTATTGAGTTCTGGGTTTTTACATTATATCTTACCTTGGCAGCTATAGAGCACACTTTATCAACAATTGTTTTGTTCCTATTTTCATACTTTAACAGGATTTTTTTCTTCTTACCAATTTTTATAATGGCGTGTTGAAAAATATATCTTAAAAATAATTGTCTGAACAATAAATTGGGACTACTGATTAAAACAAACATTAGTAAGTCGTAAAAATACATATTAACTAAATATGGGCTAATTGGTGAAGAATAGATAAATATAAGAGCAAATATAGTAAAATAAATTAGTATCGAGATAAAAATATAGAAATAACCTTTTCTTTTATTTTCGAAATAAATGTAGACCTCTACATCATCCCCTTCGTATTCATTTCCATCACAAATTAACTTCCTATTGACCACTTCAATTTGCATTTGTCCACTACCACACTGTTATATTTGAAATTATTCTGCCTATGTCCTTATCATTTACAAAAAGTTCTTTCAC
>JAJZYV010000067.1 GCA_021797955.1 Thermoplasmata archaeon | reverse complement strand
CCGGATTTACCTATTTTGACATACGTATCATTTTCTTCGTTTTCCAAGAACACACTACCATTTCTGTACAGAAAATTCATTGTTCCATATTTTTTCCAATATCTATTATCTTTTCTATAATTTTTAATTTAACCTTTATTCCAATGCCCTATTCCAAATTCTGTTTTCCTTATCTCAATTCTTCAGATAACTGAAGAAGCAAAATGAAAGAACAACTTTCAGTTCAGGCAGTCTCTGATTTAATTTTGTCATTCCTTTATATTGGCCTTACTGAATTTTTTTTAACAATGTAACACTTTGAGGACTAAAAATTTATTAAAAATTAAATAGGAAAATGAAATGGGTATTTTTAGGGTCAAATGAAAATTTGGAATGAAGCAAGAATTTTAGCCAATTTCCTGTGTTTTATCTCGAAAAATTCTAAGGGAGGCTGCCAGAATTGAGAAGATACCTTCTTCTCGAGGATGGAACATCCTTTGAGGGGAGGGCATTTGGTTCATTCGTTGAAAGATCAGGAGAACTAGTTTTTAACACATCCTTTACAGGATTTTATGAAATAATGACCGATCCTTCATATGGTGGGCAAATTATTATTTTTAACTTCCCCTCAATGTTTTACTATGATTTTAAAATGGATATTCCACAGAGCAACGGAATCAGCACGAGTGGAGTAGTGTTCAGGGATGGTAACAATCCCTCTGGGAAATATTTTAATCTCATAGATAGGCAAATGAAAATAGAGGGAATTCCGGGAATACACTCTGTTGATACGAGGAAGCTTGTAAAAAAAATCAGAGACAGCGGAAATATAAGAGGAATTATTTCCAACTCAGATAGGTTTCCTGACAAATGGGAAGAAATGAACACAAAACAACTTATAAGGCAGTTCAGTACAAAGAGTAATTATTCTGTTTTTTCAGGAATGGACAGAAAGATACTGTACATAGACATGGGGTCAAAGTCATCACTTTTAAGCCATATTTCTAAAATCGGGGACTTAGACGTTGTCAATATTTTTAATATGCCAGATAATTTTGAAAATTATGATATGGTATTTCTATCAAATGGACCGGGAAATCCCTCAGATGAGGTATTCTATGAACTCAAAAGAAAAATAAGGGATAATAGGGGAAAGATACCCATAACAGGTGTCTGTCTGGGTCACCAGATAATTGGAAACGCACTGGGAATTGAATTGGAGAAGATGCAATTTGGACATCACGGTTCCAATCATTCAGTTGGTAATGGCAAAATGTCATTCATAACTTCTCACAATCATAATTATCGCCTAAGTGAGGATTCAATGTTGAGAAAAGGAATATCAATACCACAGAGGGACTTAAACGATAACACACCGGAAATGCTTCACCTTGAGGAATCTGCCATATTAAGCGTACAATATCATCCAGAGGGTGCACCCGGACCAGTCAATTCAACGGAATTTTTTAACCAAATGGAGAGTATTCTAAATGAAGTTAGAGCAAGATAATTCTAAAATGAGAGTGCTCATAATAGGGTCAGGTCCAATAGTAATTGGGCAATCTGCCGAATTTGACTACGCAGGAACTCAGGCCTGCAGTGTTTTGAAACAATATAAAATCTACACAGTTCTCCTAAATTCCAATCCTGCAACAATCCAGACTGATAGTTCAAATGCCGACAGAATTTATATTGAGCCAATAAACTTGAAAAATGCAAAACAGATAATTGTAAAAGAGAAAATAACTCATATAATTGGGTCAATGGGCGGTCAGACTGCTCTCAATTTAACCTTGCAACTTTTTGAGTGCGGATTTCTTGAAGAAATGGGTGTAAAAGTTCTCGGATCTCCGCCTGAAGCTATCAAGCAGGCAGAGGACAGGAATCTATTCCATAAAAAAATGCTTGATATGGGAATTGGAATTCCCTGGTCAGTTTCTATCGATAGGGAGAACTGGAAGGTACAGATAAAATCTGTGCCATCATTCCCAGCAATCATGAGAACATCATTCACTCTAGGGGGTCTTTCAGGAAAGATTCTTCTGAATATGGATGAAGCGGTGGAAGCGGTGGAATTTGTCTTTAACTCAAAGGACATTGAAAGTGTGGAGCTTGAGCAATCACTTGAAGGATTAACTGAAATGGAATATGAAGTGATTAGGGATCATTCTGGAAATTCTATCATGGTATGCAACATGGAGAATCTTGATCCAATGGGAGTGCATACCGGAGAGAGTATTGTTGTCACCCCGTCACTCACTATTCCAGATTATATACACCAAAAAATGAGAAAATCGGCTCTGGAAATAGCATCTTCAATTGGTATTGTTGGAGCTTGCAACGTACAGTTTGCAGTAGATGAAAAAAGAGAAAATTACTATGTTATTGAAGTAAACCCCAGGACCAGCAGATCATCTGCGCTGGCTTCAAAAGCAAGCGGTTATCCAATTGCAAAAATTGCAACAATGATTTTGCTTGGCCTTAATCTTCCCGAAATTAGAAATCCAATAACTGAAAATTCTTCGGCTGCTTTTGAGCCAAGCATGGATTATGTGATAGTCAAAATTCCACTTTGGCCATCTGACAAATTCAAGGATTCCGGAACCATAGGCGTTTCGATGAAATCCACTGGAGAGGTGATGGGAATTGGAAGATCATTTGAGGAAGCATTTCTGAAGGCTGTGGTCGGAACTGAATTAAATCTTAGGAATTATTTCTCACAATCAGGGAACCCAAGTTTTTTAAGGAAAAATATTTCTACGCCAAACTGGAAAAGGGTATGGTATATTGTCCAATCAATATTCAGCGACATAGGTGAAGAAGAGATCAGTCAACTTACAAAATGGGAATTAGGAATTGTATGCAGAATCTCGAATCTATTGAAGAATGCAAAGATTTTATCGGCAAATTTACAAACCAATCTGAACGAATTAAAAGCACTGGGGATCCCAGATAGGGTAATATCCTGGATAAGTGGGACAACAGAAGTGGAGCTTTTGAAAATGAGGAAGGAGAAAAACATTCTACCATCACCGAGAATAATTGATTCTTCTTCTGCAGAATTTAGAACTTTTACCAGATACACATATTCAACCTATGACGAGGAAAATGATTTGGATTCGTCTTTCGAAAATTCCGTATTAATTATAGGTTCAGGACCGAACAGGATAGGACAGGGACTGGAATTCGACTATAGTTCAGTAAAGGCAATTGAGGCGCTTAAGGAAATGGGGTATAGAACAATAATGATTAACTCCAATCCGGAGACTGTATCCACCGATTTTAACATATCTGATGAACTTTTCTTTGACCCGATCACGCTTGAGTTTGTCAGCGGGATAATTGATATCAGAAAGCCCAAGAAAATTATACTTCAATTTTCAGGCCAAACGGGACAGAATATGGCAAATGAAATTGCAGCAGTGTACGGGGAAGATATAGTTGCTGGAACTAAACCCTCACGTTTGGAAGAAATCGAGAATAGGAAAAAATTCTCAATAACATTGGATAGTATGGGTATAGTTCAAGCTCCATGGCTAAACGTTACCAATAGAAGTGAACTCATAAAAGCCAGTGAAAAATACAATCATAATGTAATTTTGAGAGGTAGTTATGTCATAGGAGGTGCTTCAATGTTCATAATTCGAAGTCGAGATGAACTGGATGCGCTTCTTGCAAATTCAGAGTTGCAGACTCAATTTTATCCAGTACTTGTTTCAGAATACTTTGAAAATGCGAGGGAATTTGATTTAGATATGGTTTCAAATGGAACAGATATTGCCATTGTAGGCATCATGGAACAGATTGAAATGGCCGGGACTCATTCTGGCGATTCTCTTGCTTTAATGGGTCCAGATATCCCAGACGAGACAGAAAGAAGAGGGATGATGTCCATAGCCCTGAAATTCTGCAGACATTACAATCTAGTGGGATTTTCGAATATTCAGTTTATGATCAAGAATGGAGAAATTAGTGTCATAGAACTCAATGCAAGGGCAAGTAGAACAATTCCAGTTCTGAGTAAGTGGGCTGGGCTGAACTGGACAATGTATGGAATTGAAGCAATAATGTCAGGAAAATTGAACGCCTCTTCCTTCGAAGCTAAAAAATATGGTGCAAAAATACCAGTTTTTCCATTTAATCGGTTTCTGGACAGCGGATTTATAATGTCGCCTCAGATGCACTCGACCGGAGAAGCAATGGTTACAGCTGAAACCGTGCAGGAACTAAAGCAGAAAATTATCGAGACTCTAAACTTATTTGGTAAGGAAATATTGATTTTCGAAGAACATCTCGCAACATTGGTTAAAGAGGGCATCAGAGAGCCCATCCATGAAAGCGATGCAATAAATCTAATCGAGAAAGGAGAAAATCTGATAATCGTTTGCAGTGTTCAAGCTAAAAATAGGGAGAAAATATCAAAAATAGCCTTAAAGAGAAAGATTCCTTTTATTCCAGACATTGAGTTGGGAACATTTTTGGACTTCGTCAAAAACTAAAAAGGTACTTAGAACATATTAAATTGGCGAAGACGGGAATCTCTTCTTCGCATTGTGTATTTCCTGAACTACCTTACCCTTGAAAGCATCGAATTCCTTTGGGGACTTTGGATAGTGTTGATACAGTGTGTTTAATTCCTTCATCTTCTTTACCGTGTAAACCAGATTGGAAAATGCAGTCATATTCTTCATTCCCTTAATGATCATCCTCGCCTTTTCTGCCAGCGAAAGTTCCGGTATAACACCAACAGTCAGATCGCTTGCTTCCTTTCTTGTGAGGAAATTTTTCATTCCATAATTCAATATATCATTGTTCAGAGACTGAAGATAAATCCTGAATACCTCCATTCCTGCCATTTTTGATCCATATGCTTCATTAAAATCCAAATTGTATTTCCACAGTCCAGAAATTGAGAAGTCACCTTCTTTGACCGCTTCTGCTGCATTCTTGCCTACTAAAACTCCAGCTACCAGTGCTGGACCGATACCTCCTGCACTTATGGGATTCGGCATTGTCATGCTGTCTCCCGCTCCCATGTATCCATTGTAAACCAGACTTTCCATCTGCCTCCTAACCGGTACGGACCAAATCCCTTTTCCATTTCCATCAGTCTGGTCTATTTCCAATTTCTTAAAATTGGGCAACCATTTTACATAATTGTCGATGAGAGTCTGAAGATTATCGTGTTTTCCCATCTTGGAATTTCTTATATCCAGCGCTCTTTTCTGGACTCCCAGTCCAATATTTACTTTATTATTTGACTTTGGGAAAACCCATCCGTATCCTCCCGGAGCCAACTCATTATTTAAATGAATCAGTGCATACTTTTCATCATAATAGTTCAGGTCCTCCTTGCTCAGCTCGAAATTGTAAATATATCTGCCAGTGCTTTCAATGTCATCGATGTCCACCATTCTGTCTATAAAATTATTTTCTGGAAGCTTTCTTCTGATGACAGTAGATACACCAAGGGAATCAATAACGATCTTTGATCTGAATTCCGTTGTTTTTCCGGTGGAATCTCTTCCAACAACACCTCTGACATAATTGTCTTCGACAATAGGTCCATCAACCTCAAATTTCTGAATGTAATCAACCTTCTCTGATCTCGCAATCTTCAGAAGCTTTCTCTCAAAGAGCGGCCTGTTAAGGGAGTACCCTTTACCATCAAAGGGATATTTGGATTCCAGGTCTGGTGAAAGTGCCATCACTCCATCTACAGGTAAATCAATTTCCGGGAATTCAAAAGTTGCCCCAGTATTCCTGGAAATGAATCCCATATGGGAATCTGCAACTGCGTCCCCACAGGTCCAACCCCATATTGTTTTTTTTCCAGTGTTGTTCTCTTCGTTTCTATCAAGAAGTAATACTGAAGCACCACCTCTGGCAGCCATTGTAGCCGCTAGCGTGCCAGCCAGTCCAGATCCTGCCACTATGACATCATAATCGGTTAGGTTTGACATAAGTTTCCTACTGGACTGAATATTTTATATATCTTAAATATTTGTACTTTTAGGCATTTTCTAACGTTAAGTTAAAACATTTTTTACGAACCCCTGAAGTTTGACCGTTAAATCGCAATCTCCAGACTTCACGACTTGCAGGATTCAGCTTCTTTGAAACTTCAGCTAAAAGAAAACGGCCAGTTTCAAATTAGGTCATAATTATCGGGCCTGTTTCCTGTGACCTTTTGGAATTCTCTGTAAAACTCAATATCAGAAAAAGGTGAATCCCCGTAAGAAGCATTTCCAAAATATCTAAGTTCGCCATTTGCGAAACTCATACGAGGGAAATACATCTTAACACCTCTATCTATCGCATTCAAAAATGCGCTTTCAAAATCTGGATCAATTATTGAATTTGGATAAAAATAGAACCCATTTTTTCTCAGTATGAGGAAAATAATGCTGCAGTCATATCCGTTTTCTGAAAGAGTTGAAAGTTCCCTTAGATGTTTGCTTCCACGTTTGCTGGGGGCATCCGGGAATATAATGTGGTTATTCACTAACATTGTACATCCTTTCACTTCAACAAAACCATTTTCAAGACCAAAATCAAATCTGGAATCTCCTCTTTTCACCTCAGGCTTGCAATTATCACCAATAAATTGTCTCGCAATTCCATTATGAAATCTTGTATCAAGCAGTATTTCCTCGTTATCGGACATTGAGAACGTAATGGACCACTTAGTTTTCACACCATTTGTTTTTCTTATCTTCACCTTAGAACCAGGATAAATCAATTCCTTTAACCTTCCCGGGTCGTGTAAATGAACGCTCAGTCTCTCTCCATCTTTTTCAACTGAACAGAGAAATCTATTCCTTCGCTCAATGACTTTGCATTCTATTAGGGGTTCTGAAATTTCGAAAATTTTTTCTCCACGCTTTGGAGTCACGAATTTCATTTAGAGTCTAAGTTGAAGTAGAATATTAATTAACTGCAAATTTTTAAACTCTTAGATCATAATGCCCTGTGGAAACAGTTGCCGCAATTATGACTTCCGATCCAATTGTATTCAGAGTGCCTTCTACAGTAACTGAGGTTGTTTCATCTCTCATAAGATATAACATAACAGGGATGCCAGTTGTGGACTCAAACGGCAAATACATTGGGATAATATCCAGAAGAGATGTGTTTGCAAAACCAGATGAAACACAAGCAAGCAGGATAGTCAGGAGTGAACCATCCATAAACGAGAAAACATCCGTACAGGATGCCGCCACGCTTATGGTAAGGGAAAGAAGAAGGCATGCTGCAGTTGTTGATGACAAATTGAATGTTGTGGGCATTCTTACTCCTCAGGATTTCCTCAAGATAGTTGAAAGAGACCATGGAAACAGAATAGTAAAGGATATAATGCACACTACCGTATTTCCTCTCTGGGAAAAAACACCATTGCCGGTTGTTTACAGGGCGATGAGACTGTCAGGCATATTCACCTATCCGGTCACAGATGAAGTTGGAAATTTCAAGGGATTGCTAACCGACAGGGATCTTTTTGACCGAGTTGATGTAAGTACCGTTAAAATTAGTGACATACAAACTCTCTCTCACGATGATCCATGGTCATGGGAATCTGTAAGGAATGTGGTCACGTACTTTATTGAAAAAAATCATCTCAAGATACCAAACGAGCCTGCAGAGGTTATTACAATAAAAAACCCCACAATAGCAAACAGCAATGAAAAATTGAGATCAGTTGCCAGAAGAATGCGGGATGGAAATTTCAACCAGCTCCCAGTTACAACAAGCCTGAACGAACTTATGGGTATTCTATTTGACCTGGACATCCTATCCGTTTTTTTAGGCAAGTGGTAATTAAGTATATTGGAATAACGTTTAGTGGTTGATCAGGCAAACTTAGAGGAATTAATTGAACTTGCAAAAAGGAGAGGGTTCTTTTGGCCTTCTTTTTCCATTTATGGTGGTTTTTCTGGATTCAATGACTATGGACCTCTTGGATCAATACTGAAAGACAGGGTCTATGATCAATGGAAGAGAGTCTTTTTTTCCGTAGGGGCACTTGAAGTCGATA
>JAJZYV010000066.1 GCA_021797955.1 Thermoplasmata archaeon | reverse complement strand
GCCTCCAGTATCTCCTATTTTGAAATTTAGCAATCCTGATAGAGTTTGAGCTATCTTAGCAAATCCTCTTGCAGGCTCTGCTGATGGATCTGGTGAAGTATCGTAATTTACAGTCAATATTACTTCATCCTGTTCATTCTTTACCATCTTGGTTCGATATCTTTCGAAATTGATTGGTACCCCTTCTATCTGAGGGCGTACAATTTTCTGGTCCATTAGATATAAAGTATTTTGTTCGATCAGCGATTCACTTATTTTACGAACATCTTCCTGATTCATTTGTGTACTAATAAAAAAATATTTAATAATTTTTCCACATGTGTAATTTTGCAACTGAAAGCCTTCATACAAATATAATTTCGGTGAACGATAACATATTAAATTTTTAGAGCAGTTTCTTAGGAAGAGAAGCTAAGTTAGGGAAGATCAGTCCATTGAAATAACTACTATTTTATATGGCGAAAAGCAAATTCTAATCACATTATAAAAGATGCTCCGGCCGGGATTTGGACCCGAGTCGAGGGATTGAGAGTCCCTTATGCTTGACCTGGCTACACCACCGGAGCTTCACACCTCATTCTTTTTCCTGATTTATTATTTGTTATTGTTTCTCTCAATAATCTTTAATGCCTCTAATTGGATTTGATTGCATTCTCAATAGTATTAAGAACCTCTAAAAACTGCTCTTTCGTTTCAAGATCAATTGGAGCAAAAATCTTTGAAATATTCTCTTCATATTTCCTCTTCAGTTCGTTATAGAGAACTATTCCAGCAGGCTTAAGTTCAATATTAATAATTCTTCTATCGCTAGAGGAACGTACTCTCTCCACAAATCCTTTTTTTTCAAGTTTATCGATTATGCCTGTAATCCATGGTTGTGTTATGAGATTTAATTCTGCCAATTTCACCATTGGGCAGGCTCCTAATGATGAGAGTGTTTTCAGAATTCTAAATTCGATTATGCCTATTCCGTATTTATTTAGGAAAGCTTCAAGGTTCTTGTATAAAATCTTGTAGACAGAAGAGAATTCTTTCCATATCTTGAAATCTATATTACTGTCTAGATCGTTATTTTCCGCTTCCATAATCTACCATCTCCTTTGCTTCTGCTTTATTCTCAGTTGAATGACTAGTTATGTTCGTAGGATCATTCTCATTAAAAATACTCTTCGCTCCCTCATGGACGTATTTTTTTCCTCTCATACTGGAGACGAATGCAGCTATAAGTGACATTATGATTCCAAGAATGAATGCAATTCTCAGTGAAGACATAAATGCCCCCGCTAGAGCATCAGGGAACCACTGTTTACCAGCTATGGTCAACTGTGCTGAGGATGGAAGAAGTGAATAAACACCAGTTGCCTGTAATATTGGAACCACGGGATTCTGACCAAGGAATGCAGAGAATAAAAGTATGGTAGGTGACGTTCCAGATATTATGCCTGAAACTTGGGACGAAAGTGCCGGCCCTATGTTGAGGGCCGCTATGGATGTTCCTATTGAAGCAGGGATATTAGCACTGAGGCCTGTTAACACTATGGTGAAGAAAAGCCCAAGACTTGCTGTTTGTGCTGCATTCTGTAATGTAGCTCTCATTCCAGAGGCTGCCCCACGAGTCTCTGCGGGAACTGAATTCATAATGGCTGCAGCATTTGGGGCTGCGAACATACCACTTCCAGTTCCCATTAAAAACAATATTGCCGCAAAATATGGGTAATAGAAATTATACGGTAACAAAGCTAGAAGGGTAAATGCAAGCGCCACAAGAAGCATACCCAATGTTGCAAGGAGTTTTGCTCCATGTTTATCACTTAACCTTCCGGAAAGAGGACCCATAAACAAAAATCCTGCTGTCATAGGTAGCATGTATACTCCGGCCCAGAATGGAGTTGAAGCAAAAGAGTATCCATGTATGGGAAGCCAAATTCCCTGTAAAAGAATAATTAACATTAGCATAACCCCTCCTCTTCCCAGAGCTCCAAGTAATGCTGCAAAATTTCCAGCTGCAAAGGCCCTTATTTTGAACAATTCCATCTTGAACATAGGTTGCTTCACTTTAGTTTCAACGAATGGGAAAAGTACAAGCAAAAACGCACCTACACCAAGGGCTGTATCAACCCATGGATTTGTCCAACCATACATACTTGTTCCGTATGGGAGCAATCCGTAAGTAACACCAACTAGCAGTATGGTTAATCCTACTCCGAAGGTTGCATTGCCAATATAATCGATTTTCTGGTCTTTCTGCTTTATTCCAGTTTCCTTCATTTTCCAGTATGACCAAACGGTCCCAATTGCACCAACAGGAACACTGACCAGGAAAACATAACCCCAGTCAAAAACGGCAAGAATACCGCCCAATACAAGTCCTATAAACGAACCAGCAAGCGCAGCTACCATGTTAAGACCTAGAGCCATCCCCCTCTCATCCACCCGAAAGGCATCAGTGAGAATTGCAGAGCTATTTGAAAACAGAAACGCAGCCCCCACTCCTTGAACCAATCTGAATATAATCAATTCAAGTGCTGCGGTATCTCCCATAACGCCAAACACGGAAGTTAGGTATAATAATATTGAACCAAAAGTGAAAAGCATGAAACCAAAATTAAATAACCTAACTCTGCCATAAATATCTGAGAGTCTTCCAAAGGAAACCAGCAGAGTTGCTGTAACAATATTGTAACCCATTAAGAGCCATAAGAGATAAACAAGGGAACTGGACTGAAGGAAGTTTATGTGGATTCCATTAAATATAGCCGGAATAGATATTAGAATAATTGTTCCGTTTATGGAAGCCATCATAATTCCTATGGTAGTGTTTGATAATGCCACCCATTTGTATTGTACCATATTATCGATCCAGCATTTAATAAATATATAAAAGGTTTACAACTTAAGCATTAAGCACAATATCTTTACAGTTATACAGAAACATATCTATAAAAAAAGATTAAAATGTTTTTAATGAGAAAGCCAGTGATCCCGTAATGTTAATGAATTATGACAATGTCTAAATTTTTCTTAATATATTCTCGGTAAACAACCATTTTATACCAATTTAAATTGTTCCTCATGGATAAGTCGGAACTCTCAGAGGTTTTACTTCAAATAACGACTGAGAGGAAGGGTAAGACAAAATTTCATCTTATTCTTCTTAGAGGAAACAACGAAGCATTTTTCATATCAGGGGAGAATTCTGTCTTTACAAAGTCAATTCCCGTAATAAACAACTACCGCCTATTTCTTCTTAGAAATAACAAAGTGAACGTAACTCAATTTCTTTACGCAAAGGGTGGGGTAGAACAACTTACCATATTTAATGGAACCTTCCTAAAAATTTGCGAATATTGTAATGAAAAAAATATGAAAATAGTGGGAATTAATTTAACAGGTTCAGACGGATCTGTCATTAATCTTCTATATAGGGATGGTACTACAATAGATCTGGATACAATCCATACTTTTCGAACCAGGGCTTACAGGATTAATTATATAGTTATTAAAGGGGAAGAGGCAGAAATTTATTTGAGAAAAGATTTTTCCATTGAAGCATTGGGAAAAAGGCAGGAAGCTTCAAAAATCATTTCAGAAATAGTCTATGAAGCACTCTTACTTTCTCTGGAAGCTTTTGAAAGAATGAGCAAATGCATTTTCAGAAGAGGCGGGAACTTAGAAGAAAGACCAATACCTGTAAGATTTCTAATAAGTAATCAGCAAGCATGGCACCAATTTCTTTCCAACAAGCTTATTACATGGAGATTAAAATATTCCGGCGGATCCGAAATGGTGATATTTCGCAAAACGGACAGCCAAAATATGGCTAGAGCGTTTATCACAGATAACAAAATCTCCATATTTCCAATGGCAAGTACCACAATAGGGTTGATCGGAAAATTGGCTGAAGAGATTGAGGATATGGGGGGAGTTTTTATTGCCTGAATTAGAAAAAAGATACTTGTCACCTCAAAATAGGAAAGATGGAATACATCTTCATAAACTTATTAGTCTGGTTTATTCTGCAATAAAATCAGAAGATCAATTCCTTGACATAGACCAAGTTGAAGAACCAATAATTTCAGATGGTTTTGCTCTTCTTAAGTTTAACGAAAGAAAGGGGGCCTCTATTAGATTTTTTATATGCGTTGATGGAAGATACATCGGATTTTTAAATAAGTACAATTATTCAGGCTTTGAAAGAAAAGTAGTGGTAACATATGCCAATCACAGA
The DNA here is from genome assembly GCA_021797955.1 of Thermoplasmata archaeon. Next base: position 3,970 of record JAJZYV010000066.1, on the reverse strand, counting down.
AAAGCTTTTGATGGCATAAAGGGTGAAAAGTGGTATTCCGGAAGGGATGGAAATGAAGCTGTGATGATTCTAGCAGATTCAGAAGTACACAGATCTTTAATTCCACAAGCACCCTTTCCAATTTATGTTGGTATGGATCCAGTTTCTTTTTTCGAATGTATCCGGGCTATTCTGGGCTATAGGAAAGGTTATGGGTACTCAGTGGCTCGTTTTATTCTGTTAAATGAGTTTATGCCTTTCAGGCTCGGAATAAGTGGAGAAGACCTTTCAAGGGCCATAGACGTTTATCTTGAAACAGGAATAAGGTCAGGTATAATCATATCAAGGCAAGGCAAATTAACCATCAATGGTAAAGCTTTCAGGTCAACATCTGTTACTGCAAAATACTATTATGGGTATATAGAAAGGGCCAGAAAGAAATCATTATATGATTTCTAGAAAATATTTATAGTGCATAGCCAAGTAGTAGACCAACCAGAGGAGAAATTATCCACATTATGACAACGATCATAAAGGGCTTAAGGAAAATAGCCTTTATTTTATAAGATATCCCAGAACCAAGGATGCTAGAAGTCAGGGTCTGAGTGTTGGATAATGGAACGGAAAAAAAAGTCGCAGTTTCCACAAGCAATGAAGATACAAGAAGCGAAACGAAAGCGCTCACATATCTCATTGAATACATCTCCTGTGATACACGCTTTATAACACCTTTGCTTAAAAAAATAGATCCAAAAATAATCCCAAATGTCATTATAGATAGATCCGAAAGGTTATCACCGGTAAGCGCTGCTATGAGTCCTAGGGTGTTTGCCCCAAGTGTGAAGGCTGTGAGAAAAGATACGATAACAAGGAGCGGTTTTAACACCTTTGGAACAGCCCAGGGATTTATTGATGATTTCTTCAGCATAATTCTGTTCAACACTATGGAAAGTATTATGGATATCAAAGGGGCAAAAACCCATGCGGCGATAACAAGGTATATATAACCAGTGTTAAAATGATATCCATACCTCAAAGAAATACCCAATCCGGTACCTACAAGAGCCATTGTAAGTGAGAGAGGAATCCTTGCCCATGTTGCGAAGATAAAAATGAATAGGGAAACTGCAAGGGCAAATATTATGAAAATTGGTGTCTGCGGCATTATTTTTCCTATGGAATCCTTAAGCAAATGACCCTCGATAAGTAATCCAAGGGAAAACCCGGCAATTCCAATAATTAACCCCATCTCTCTGCTAACTATCCTCGAACCTATTATATTTCCCACAGCGGCACTGAGATTATTTCCTGATACGAAGCCGGATAACATTCCGGAAAGAACAAGGATAGTTATGAAATAAATCATTTTGAAACGGATTGAACAATAGTAAGGACAATATCTGATACATCTTCACAGCCATCAAGCATATCATCAAGTATGTGAACCATAGAATTAAGATGATTGAAAGCCAGATAAGAAATAGAATCTGATTTTTTATAAAGCAGGTCGATGATACCATCTTTCATTTCATCTACCTCTTGTTCCAGTCTTTCTATCTCTTCTCTTTTACTCCTGATCTCTTCAAGGTTGTTTGCCTCAAGAATTTGCTTGATCAATTTTGATGCCGAAATGTTTGAGTTTATAATATCGATGAAGTTTGAATACACATTTCTAATAAATTTTTCCCTTTCATCCTTAAAAAGTGGGCTATTCCTTGCTCTAACTATCTCTCTTGATATCCAGTAAGTTTTATCAAGGATATCATCGAATGTTTCCGCAAGCTCCAGAAAATTATCCATGAGATTAGAACCTATTGCGCCTGAAGTAATGATATTCTTAAGATTGAAAGTAAGTGAATCCCCTTCCTTTTCCTTTTCATAAACATTCTCAGCAAGAGTTTCTAAATTCTCATTCTCTCCTGATATCATCTCCATAATGTATGTGCTTGAAGACTCGATCAATTCGGCATAATAAGTCATTTTCTGAAGGACCTGCCTTTCTCCAACAACCATTAATCTCTTCAGAAAACTGTAGTTTACCATTTTTTTAAATCGTTAAAGAATATAAAAAGCTCTCTCATATGTGAATGAATTTGTACACCATGGAAAGGATACAAATATTAACTCATGATTAATAACTATCAATATGATAGTTAATAGAAAATTATTGAAGGTAATTCAAGCGCAGAACACCTTGGACGGGGCTGGTGTAAAATTAAATAGAGCATTTTCTTATTATGTCGAGCCACTTATCGATCCTTTCCTGATGATGGATAATTTTAATTCTGTTGATCCTGAATCATACATGGCAGGGTTCCCCTGGCATCCTCACAGGGGTATTGAGACCGTAACTTATATTCTTAAGGGGGAAATTCAACATGAGGACAGCACGGGAAACACTGGAAAGATCAGCTCTGGAGATACTCAGTGGATGTCAGCGGGCAGTGGAATTATTCATCAGGAAATGCCTCAACTAAATAGAGACGGAATCAGTGGTTTTCAGATTTGGGTTAATCTTCCTGCGGCTAAAAAAATGTCAACGCCCGGATATAAAGATTTGAAAAGGGATAGTATTCCTGAGTCATACATGGAGGACGTGACATTCAAAATAATAACCGGTAGCCTGAATAATGAATCCAATCTTGCCTTTGCAATTAGAGCTGACACAGCCATATTTGACGTGAACGTTCCACCCGAACGTGAAATATCTATACCAATAAAATCCGGCTATACAGCTCTCATTTATGTATACGAAGGGGCAATCAATATTGGTGACGAACATCGGAGAATAATTAAAAATTCAACGGGAGTTCTTGATAGAATCGGGGAAAATATATTATTATCTACCGGTGAGGAAGGAGGTAAATTTGTCCTGCTTACTGGAAAGCCACTAAATGAGCCAGTTGCTTGGAGAGGGCCAATTGTGATGAATTCATGGAATCAAATAGAATCCGCTTATAGGGAACTTAACAACGGTACATTTCTGAAACATAAGGATGTGGAAAACGAATAGGTCTGACTTCACAAAATCATTGGAATTATTCATATAGCAGATCAATTATTTTTAACATAGAATCATATTTTAATTGCCCTTCCCCAGTTTCCCCCTCAAATTTTGTATATGTAAAATCAGAAACGGTCAACGAAGAGATAAGTCTCTGTGTACCGGAATTCTTTCCCATTGGAACAAGGGAAAATATGATATTTTCTCTTTTAGAGTTGGATATATCTCTGCATAATCCGAAGAATGCATTTTCAGATTCAGTTCTAATTGCTACTTTAACAGCCCTGAATCCATCTTTGAAAATGCCGTCTATAATATCCAGAACAGGGGTACGCTCATTAATATGAAATGAAACCAGAGTTCTATCAGGAGGAAGCTTTAGATCCATTTTGTGAATTAATGAATAGTCAACATCTATTATATTTTCTTTGTTATTTAACGCCTGCGAATAGAAAATTGCTGCTTTATCGATATTTGTCTCTCTAAATGTGGTAATCATGTTTGAAAAAGAACCGTTCAACTCATCTAGAATATGTATTCTATCATTCATCTTCGCATTTTTTATTAAATCATAACGTATTTCTGGAATAACATTCTTTAAAGAATTAAGTTGCTGTAAGATATCCATGGTTAATCGAGAAGATTCTGGAATAACAGAAACTATTACAACAGGAAACTTTCCTCTTTTTTTTAGGATTTCAATCGATGCACACATTTACACACCATGATCATAACTAGAAATAAAGCTTCCGCGTAAGTGGGTTTTTATGCCTAAAAAATTAAACTTAATTATGATAAGAAGCAAGCTCTCTTGCCTTCATTACAACCTGTTGTGATGATATTAATCTCATGAAAAGCCGTTCATTGAGAATAATTGGAGAGCCTCTTCTGAGCAATATCCTTTTTATATCTTCCACTCTAGGATCAGTTTCCTTGCAAATATCTACAAAGGTAGGGTTTTTCAGGAACTCAATTCTCTCCACCATT
>JAJZYV010000065.1 GCA_021797955.1 Thermoplasmata archaeon | reverse complement strand
AAATAAGCATAAAAATATAGGAGTGCTTAAGGTTAAACTTAGTTCTCAGAAAAGAAAGCATTGCGCCAGTTGACATTCCTAAAGTAGAATAGGTAATCTCAGAAAGGGAAATACCAGTTGCATTTCCGTGGAGGACATTCTGAAAATATACAGGAAATGGGATGTGGTTGGGAAGGAATTCATGTATTCAAAATACATAATGGAACTCTTTTATGAGCATACAGAAGAGGGAACGCGGGCGAGGGTGTTCCTCTCATTCCCGGGTATGCAATCATCGCAATTATCGTCAACAGGTGCGGATTGACATACAACCGTGCTGTGGAGATCATGGCAGACATCAAGGAGTTTTTTTACAACAGCGGTTAGCACAGTACCATTGAACACACAAAAGACCAAGAAACTCTCATTGAAAAACTTTCAATTGAACTGTAGTGTTAAAATAGGGCAAAGATAGGATACACCAGACACATCAATTTTAATAGTTTGTTTGAACTTGTGAGCATAATTCACAATTATTTAGATAATTCAATAAATTTAATCACAAAGTCTTCTGTTATTGTTGCATATCTCCAAAGCACAATGTCAACCACAGGAATAATATCGCCAGTTCTTTTCCCTATATAGCTACATAGTGTTTGGACACTTGAAATATTAAGCTCTCTGGCAAGTTTAGATAGATGTCTATCTGGTTTTGCAACATGTAGCCCGATATTCTTAGCTAAATGATAATATGTGACTGGCCCAATATATGGGAATTCCATCAATATCTTTTCAGGATTCTCCATTATTGATCTCTTTACTTCCTCAAAACCATCAGTAGAGATTATGCGGGAAGTTTGCAAGATGGCCTCAATCTTTTTATTGTTGGCAAAGATTGCAAACGCTGCATCTCTGCAAAGATGTTCGTTTTTCATAATAACTTCTGCTGATTTCCAATTGTAAAATATTTGAGAAAATCTTTGGAATATAGTACGAACAACTTTTTCTTTCATACCTGAAGATAAAGTTACCCATGCATGCTCACGAAGAAAGGTACTTTCAGTAAGCTGGTCTATGTCTATATTGCTTTGCCATTCTATTTCAGTTTTGAAACCTGCGTCTATGACTAACTTTTTACATTTTTTATACCCTTCCACTATGTCTAGTCCGCAAATAATAGGTGATTCGTAATTATCTATGTTGGATATGTTTGATTTTATCAAAGAGCCATCATCGCCATCTTGCCATTTATCCCTCTTTACACGAACAACAGACAAATCAGAAGTCATCGCTTATCACGGTTCCATTTAAGTAATCGCTCGAAAATAATAGACTGTGAAATCGCATCATTCAATGCGTTATGCTTCTCTTTATTCTCCGCTTTTAGCCATTCGGGTAGATTGCTGGAGGAGGTCTTGCTCCACGCTATACCTGCCGCACCCATAAAGTAAGCTTTAATATCAATTGCATTTATTCCAAAGGGATTAGAACCAGTATAAATATGAAAATACCAATTTATAAATTGCCAGTCGAACGGAGCATTAAAACCTACAAAAATCGGAATTTTATTGTTTGAAATACGCTCAATCCATTCAGCAAAGGATTTAAGAGCTGTTTCTGGCTCAAGTCCAGCGGATTTTAGATGGTCAAGATTAAAACCACTAATTTCAATTGCTTGTGGAACAAATGAATCGTTGATTGGTTTAATCTCAGAATAAAAGTTACTACTGGTATCGCCGACTACACACGCCCCGAGCGAGAGCATGCTATATTTACATGGAATTGGACCAGAGGCTTCTATGTCTACTGATATGTAGATCTCGCTTGTATTGTTAACATTCTGTTTAGGTGATTTCATAGCACATCCTTATACCTTATGACCGACGGACGATTAAAATTCCTTTCAAAGTAATCCTTGAGTTTTTTGGCAGTTAATTCTATTTGCTCTTTAGTGTCCCAAAAGCAACATTCGTACATTTTGGCATCAAATGGTAGTATAGTATCTTTCTTTGCAGTAAGTATTACCTTTGAAGGTCTACCAAGAGCATATCCAAGTTCAATTAAGCAATTTGGTCTTAATCCTGTCAAATCTACAACCACTAAGGCAGCCTTGTGCAAATTCTCGAAAATTTCAACGTTCATCCATGCATCATTTGGTTTTTGAATCCCCATCTCTTTTATTGAATATCCATTTTCTTTCATTAAGGGATCTACAACTTGCCGAAAGAAATTTTCCACTTCCTTATATTCTGCTTCATATGTTGACAACAGTCTAACATAAAAAGCCATAGGAGGAGTTATGTTATCGATCAACTTTGTTATTCCCTCAGTTACATCTTTAAAGGGCCTTACTCCATTATCAGTTTTTATATTTAGGAATAGCTCGCCGGCCGATATAGGTTTTTCCAAACTAATAAATGAATCATATCTTGCCAACATTTTCTTGAATAATTTTGATCCACCGCCATTGCCATCTCCTTTGCTTGAACCAAGATCAAGATCTAGTGGAATAATTGGTTTGAACTGCCGATTATATTCCTCTGCAAGGTGTTCTACTCCCTCCCCACCACTTATTATTATTAATATATCTCCTAGTTCTGACATTCTGATTCTCCTAATAGCCCCTGATGACCAACCCTCCTCCAAGAATTCTATTTGAAGGGCTCCCCTTTCCATTAGAGATCTCCAAAGATTTAGTTTAACTGGAGGTATTGAAGTTATAAAATCTTGCTTCACCACGGTGACTATTGGTTTTCTTGAACAATTTTTGAACTCCTGACCGTTTTCTATAATATAGTTGTTTATTTCAGACATTACTGTCCAATCAAATATTAATGGGACATCAGAACCGTTTGTTGTTTTGTGATCTTCCTTGCCAACTTGTATTAAAAACCTTGCTCCTCTTCTTAGAAGCTTATTGACCATTGACCTAATCAATCCGTGCCCATATTCAATTAGCTTTGATTCTGTATTAACAGAGGCGCTACCAGATATGTGAACAATTTTTCCGTCTAATTTCAACCATTAACCTCCTTTTCTTCATGTTGTGTTTCTTTAGTTTTCATATCTTCCCTCACATTTTATTAATCTTGAGATATTTAAGTTAATGGATTAAGTATAGATGCCCAACCAAACAGCATCATAAATTGCACTAGACAGATCTTCATGTATATTGGTATTATTTGTTTTAAACATTGTGAGATTATTGTTTTTCCTATCGTTAACATAAATCACTATAGGCTTATTTATGGCGGTACCATATCCAACTTCAAACAATGTACCAGGATCCATTCCATCTAATACTGCAAATACGGCATTAGACGATTTTAGGCCCTCCAAATCTCTAAATGCAATATTACCTGTATTTCCAACTCCCACATCATGCATAGGTGAAAAGACTGTTGCTCCTAAATTTGTAAGTGCACTTTTGCATAAGTCGACCAACCAACGCTCTGATACTGTAAAGAAAGGAGCAGCTAGATAAACTGTTGATGATTGGCCTGAGATCGGCACTTCAGCATTTGGAGCGGTAACATTTTTATTACCACTTATAACCTGCAAAGGTCCGTTCATTACCCATTCTGCAGTTGCCTTTGATGCGTTCTCAGCTGCAATCTTGGGTGTAGTACGCATTTCAGCCCAATAAAAAGCAAAAACGCTGCTAAAAATGTCCCCTGATCCTATTGGGTTCACTCTCTTAGTACGATATGCAGGAACTCGTTGCAAACCACAAGAATCTAAAACTACAGCACCAAGAGCTCCACACTTAACAACAGCTATTTCCGCATCGTATTTATCTCGCAATTTTTCTGCAAGAGTTTCCATGTCTAAATTTTCTTCCACACCCAAAAGTCGTGTGACTTCCCACTTGTTAGCAACTATTGCAAGATGATCCGCAGACCATAATATCCTCCCATCTATTTTGGATAACCCTTGTGGATCAACAACTAAATGATGTGCGCTTACTTTTATATTGGCTTCTACCATTGCGAAGCAAAGGATATTGTTAGCTGAAGCCTCAATTGTTGAGATAGTATTGGTCTTGAGACCATAAATTCTAGGCGAACTGAGAGGAGTATCATAAATAAATTCAATTTCGTTTCTCCGGTCTTTGATTTCGATTTTAAAATTAAAAGTCTTGGCTAATGACGCAATATTCTCCTTCAGTTCCGGTTCCACCATTCCAACTAAACTTAGATCTTCGCATCCTTTAGAGACAGCAACCGCTGACCTCATTGCCGATCCATATAGATTATCAGATTGAGGGTCGATACAGATTTCCCGATAAATACCACCTATTATTTTCAAATTTCTCACACCCTAAATTCTATTTATCTACACCACTGTCACACTCATGATAAACCAATATTGTTAAACCAATCATCTACTGAGAATTTGTAGTCAGCCCTAGCTAACCCATCACTTCTGCGTTTTAGCTCTCTTGAAACATTTTCCCGTTCCGCGCTACCAGAATCGCCGAGATAATCATCAACGTACTGGGACTGACCTGATATCTCTTTAATAGGCTTTCTTACCATTTCAGATGCCTTCAAGAAAAAATATTCCAGCATAGCCTTTTTAGTTTGTTCTCCTTGATAACCTTGAAAAATTTCTACAGCTAATGCCTCTACATGATATCCTTTCATGTCTGGATTTATCCCCGTTCCAATAACTGCCCCTTTCACGATTTTAATCACTGGGATAACGTTCCCATTTAAACTTTTGTTAGTTTCAGTAAGCTGTTTAGCAAATTTCTCAGGATTTATAACCCCAGACCAGCTATCCTGATCACCTGATGGGATTCGTAAACCTTTATCGTTCCTAAGTGCTAGCAAAATTTGTAAATCTGGCACATTTTCGTAGGTTATTTTTAATGATAGATTACCTCTTTCAACTTTTGCCCTGTTTCCGAGTTTCTCTTGAAGAAGCGTTTTTAACTCATCATTGAGGTGTTTTGGGGATTCCCCAGAAAACTCGGGCGAATTTAGTATGAACAAGCAGTCAACATCACTCAGACCATCAATGTAAGTATGCTTTTTCCACGAGCCCCCACGCCTTATATCTATAGAAGTCTCCAGATATTTGGACAACAATTCTTTAATTTCACTTAATCTTTCATTGACGAGTTCAGTATCTTTTTCATTATAGCTTGATAATGCTTCCTTGAGCCTCACATTTACCTCCGTTTCGAATTCTAATCTCTTAGTGTTCTCAAGTGCACTATCAATTTCACTTTGTACTTTTTCATCTGTCATCGGCCCTCCAGAAGACCAACTTGAATTCCCTATAGGGGTTCCACCACCCATTTTATTTATCCACCCTGTCTTTATTATAGACATACCGCATTGCCACACTTCTTTCTATACAGGACGGACATTTTCCGCAGGGCTTATCCGTGCCAATTTGACAACTATAAGTACTTTCGATCGGAACGTTATGCAACTTGGAATAAGTGATAATCTCATCCTTTGTCATTTCAAATAACGGAAAATCTAGTTGAACAGCACCTTCCGAATATCCACTAATAAGCTTTTTCATCGTGTTTATAAAATTTTCGTTGCAGTCATAATACGAGGATCCTTTGTGTATTCCGGCAGATATGATTCCCGAGTAAGATTGACTCGCTATTATAACTGAAAGAATTAGAAATGCATTTCTCCCAGTTATCTCCCATTTTCCAGTATATGTTGCTCCGGTGAATCTAAGTAACGTCAATGAAGTATTATAGTGCTCACTAACAATTTGTGCATGTTTATATTCAATATCATTTGCTGCATGCCCGTAATGAATAAAGTATGCTCTCGTGTCAAAGCCATTTTCTAAATAGTATGCTAGAACTGCCGTAGAATCTATTCCACCACTTAAAAGTAAACTAACCTGGCCATTCCGCATTAGATCCCATCTCTCTTATTATGGGCTATAATCAATGGAGATTATTAAATTTTCCTAGTACTAGTTCCATTCACATTCAATGCTTGGCTTAGCCGTATAAAATATCCTATTTGTGCTCAGAAGTCCGTATAAACCCTTGAAAACTAAGGTCTACATTTTTCATCTTTATTCAGATCAACAATGGCTTCGTTGAAAAAAAGTGGATATTTTACTATTATTAGTTTATATTTAGGATATGGTATATCAAAAGAACTAAGGTACTTTAATATGATAATTACGGACTATAGTTCGTGTGCGAGTAAGAATACCCTAAAAGTCGAATAAAGATATGTAATGGAGACGTAACGTTGCCGAAAAAAACCTCAAGCGAAATTTATTTTTTTTGAAATAACTAAAGCAGAAAAAGTCGGTTTGAATTCTGAGCTTGAGCATTTTTATTATTCTGTTAAATGGATATTCAACAATTTATCAGACCTCAGAATGTAATTGTCAGCTTTAAAAATAAAGACTCTAATTGTGATTGACTATCTAAAATAAATAAAAAAATATGCGCCCAAACATCATTTGAACGAAGAAATGAGAGATGAATTCCATTCCGGAATCAAGAGCATCGGTTCACGGTACATGGAGATAAGCATATTCAGATCATGTCACAGAGATCGATGAAAAATTAAAAGCACAGGAATTCCTTCATATCATTGTAAATTCATACTGAGTGCTGCAAAAATGTGCTGTCAAGAAATACTATTTCCTGTCTCCTCAATTTGATTTTGCTGGAGGGAATAATGTGCTCGAAGCGAGCCCTAAATCAAAAGAGTGGTGAATTGAGAAGCAAGACTGGGTGAATTTTGATTGGAAGCAAAACATGGGGTCATGTGCTCGGCGTGCAGGTGATTGGAGGGCACATAGTAATAGGCGAAGGCACAAAGAGATGTAATTGAAGTCTGGGGTGAATTTGAGCTGAAACATAGTAAAAGGCATTAAAATCTGGAGGCACATGATGTTCATACTGACCACAACTAACTCCGGACTTGTGAACATATTCTAATCGTACTATATAGCTTTGAGGTCACCATCGAAATTCTTGAGAACGAATAGGTTATGAAGCAACTGGAAAAAAGTGAGATAGATGTTCAACGCGAAGAGTCCATTCCATAAGAGAATTTCTCAAAGAACTTTTACCATATCTTTTGATTTTAACTGCTTTGAAGCGAGTAATAGATCTAAAGTTAGGTTAATAAAATTTAAGTTTGAATAAATTCTACTTTATTTATAAAATGTCCGGCTTTTGGCAATGAAAATAACGGTATGTTTACAAACAATAATTTTGCATTTAACCTGGAAACAACCTCGATTTGTAGTCCCTTTTAAGAAAAAGCGTTTCTTTTATTGCTCTTGAACACTGACCTATTATTGCCAGGATTCTTATGAACAGTTTCTTAGACGATCTTATTAGAAGAGAGAGGAGGTTATAGCTGGGTAATTCCGATCCAGTAAAGGTAACAACATGATAAGTGCCTTATCATACAAGAGAGGGAACGGGGGTCACTATAAATTCATCGAATAAGAAACCGATGAAATGGAAGACTTTGAAATCCTGCGGCAACTAAAGGACAATCTGCATTCATTTCTAACCTGCTTGGGAATAAAACGGTGAAAGATAATCTATGGGGGAGGTATCGCTATGATACTAGGGTCCTAGGCTCAGTTACTAATTTTGGATATTTTTTTGTGGATGAGGGTATTTCTGCTGATTTTGTTGAGTTTTTGGACTCATGGCCCGAATAGATTTGACTTCTATTAGATATACTTTCGCAATCCCATGACGAGGATACAGGTGCTCTTCTGGTAAGGCGGTTTAGTAATTCCGGATTGAAGGAGAAAATCAAGACGGTACAACAAAGCATAGATAAGAATCTCATTTTGGTTCTTATTTTTTCTAACGAATGGAAAGGATACATGCTTATAGACTTAAAGGCAGATATGAGTGTGATTCAAAGGTGTGATTGGAGATCTGATCCACTTTTACAAGGCTTATATCTCAATACGACATCCACCAAGCTTCTTCCGAAGAAAACTTCGAAGTGACAGGCCTCCAAACTTTGTTTTAATATAATAATATAAAATTAAATAGCTTTGGCAAATGTAAAATATTGCATCTATGGCTATTTTAATATTAACCAATATATAATTCAAGAAATTGTATATCACTAAACTTTTGAGACTATGCCGTGAGCCGGGATTGAACCAGCGACCTCCAGATCTTCAGTCTGGCGCTCTCCCTACTGAGCTATCACGGCTGATATGGGAATAGTCTCCAAATACTCTCGCTTTATTTAACATTTGCGAGA
>JAJZYV010000064.1 GCA_021797955.1 Thermoplasmata archaeon | reverse complement strand
AAGAAATCGAATCAAAAGACCCTATTTTGATTTTTTTTGCGAATGAAGATTATTTAATCAATGCAGTCGGTGTAACTTATAGCAAATATTCTCTAAAATTATATACTGATTTTACTTTATAGGTTCATGTCATATTCAAGCGGTGATGAAATAGGACTGAGGGTTGCTGAAGCAAATTCAACAGATCCCGGAATGTCAAGGGTAAGGCTTGATGAGGATTCAAGATTTCAACTGAACGTAGAGATAGGTGATGTAGTTGAGATAGAAAAAAGCAAGAAAACAGTGGGAAGGGTTTTTAGAGCCAGACCGGAAGATGAGAATAAGGGAATTGTCAGAATTGACGGAGTAATGAGGAATAACTGTGGAGCATCAATAGGCGATAAGGTCAAAGTCAGGAAAGTTAGGGTTGAGATTGCTACCAGAGTGGTTTTAGCTCCAATTATACGGAAGGAACAGCGATTAAAATTTGGGGAAGGTATAGATGATTTTGTGCAAAGGGCCCTTATCAGGAGACCTATGCTGGAACAGGACAATATAAGCGTTCCAGGGCTTACTCTGGCAGGACATTCAGGACTATTATTCAAGGTGGTAAAATCAACCCCGTCCAAAGTACCAATAGAGATAGGTGAGACCACCAAGATAGAGATAAGAGAAGAACCGGCTTCTGAAGTTTTGGAGGACGTCTCCAGAATAAGTTATGAAGACATAGGAGGCCTTTCTGACCAGTTGGGCAAGGTAAGGGAAATAATAGAACTCCCACTAAAGCACCCTGAACTTTTTGAAAGGTTGGGTATCAGGCCGCCAAAGGGAGTTTTGCTGTTTGGACCACCAGGCACTGGAAAAACACTGATTGCTAGGGCAGTTGCAAATGAATCAGGAGCAAATTTCTTTTCAATAAACGGTCCAGAAATAATGAGTAAGTATTATGGGCAAAGTGAACAAAAATTGAGGGAAATATTCACAAACGCAGAGGAGAAAGAGCCTTCAATAATATTCATAGATGAAATAGATTCCATAGCACCAAAAAGAGAAGAGGTACAGGGAGAAGTTGAGAGAAGGGTAGTAGCTCAGTTGCTGACATTGATGGATGGAATGAAAGAAAGGGGGCATGTAATTGTAATTGGCGCTACCAACAGAATTGATGCCGTGGACCCTGCCTTGAGAAGACCTGGAAGATTTGACCGGGAAATCAACATAGGAGTACCGGACAAAAGGGGAAGGAAAGAGATTTTAACAATCCATTCAAGAGCTATGCCGTTGAACATGGATGAGGAGGACAAATCCAGATTTCTTGACGAGATTGCAGAACTGACATATGGCTTCGTCGGTGCCGATCTTGCAGCCCTTGCCAGGGAATCTGCCATGAATGCATTGAGACGCTACCTACCTGAAATAGACTTGGATAAACCAATTCCTACAGATATTCTTGAAAAGATGGCAGTGATAGAAGACGACTTCCGGGAAGCCCTTAAGATGATAGAGCCAAGCAGTTTAAGAGAAGTGATGGCAGAAATACCTGATGTCCACTGGGATGATATCGGTGGAATGGAGGAGGTCAAGAGGGAGTTGAGAGAAAGTGTCGAACTTCCATTGCTCAAGCCAGACCTGTTTAAGAAGTTGGGCATTCGAGCTCCAAAGGGATTTCTACTGTATGGACCACCAGGAGTCGGAAAGACATTGCTTGCTAAGGCTGTTGCAAATGAAAGCAACACAAATTTCATATCGGTGAAAGGCCCGGAAGTATTGAGCAAATGGGTTGGAGAGAGCGAGAAGGCAGTAAGGGAAATATTCAAGAAAGCAAAACAGGTTGCTCCGTCAATAGTATTTCTTGATGAAATTGACTCCATAGCACCAAGAAGGGGTGCAGGTGGAGACTCAGGTGTTACGGAACGAATTGTCAATCAGCTATTGACTTCCATGGATGGAGTGGAAGTTTTGCAGGGGGTTGTTGTAATTGGTGCAACAAACAGGCCAGATATACTGGACAGTGCTTTGATCCGTGCTGGAAGATTTGATAAAATGATTTATATCCCACCACCTGACAAGGAGGCAAGGTTACAAATTCTAAAGGTTCATACTAAAACCATGCCACTGAGTGCGGATATGGATCTTGAAAGAATAGCCGCTGAAACAGATGGATATGTGGGTGCAGATCTGGAAAATCTCTGCAGGGAAGCGGGAATGATGGCATACAGATCTGACCCGGAAGCTTCAATAGTGGATGATGAAGCGTTCCACAGGGCAATGAAAGTCATAAAGCCGTCAGTTGATAGTGAAGTCATCAGTTTCTATGAAAATCTTGCAAAAAGCATGGGAAAAAGCATCAAGGAAAAGAAGAAACAGGTAGAGGAGTCAGGACTCTACAACTAAATTTTTATTGTAAAAAGGATTACATATACATGGTTCTAAAACGAATGAGAAAGATAGTGGGCAAGTCCATAGCAACCAGCGACGGGAAACTGGTAGGGAAAATTGATGATTTTGCTGTGGATGAGGGGACAGGCATGATCACAGAGATCCTTGCAATACCCGACAAGGGAAGGATTGAAAACTTGAAGAAGGACGTAAATGGAAGATACATAATACCTTATTCAATAGTAAAACCTGGACAGGACTTTTTAGTTGTTGATGCAGACAAGTTAAAAAGATTAAAGTGAAGATGCAGTGGGAGCATATCTCAGTAGACCGCCCAGTCCTGAGAAAGCCTTCTTAAGCAATTTGCCTTCGTCACTTTCTTCCCCTATTATCTCCACGGTTGCACCCGATTCCTCAGCGAGTTTGTACAGTTTTGTAATGTAATCTTCCTCGTGGTCCAGTTCCATTGATGCCCCACATTTTGAACATGAGTTGTCGTCTGGTCTTTCGTTGAATTCCTGCTCAAAGGAACATGATGGGCATCTGTAGAAATATTTTGTTTTTCGTATTCCCTCCGAGAGCAAGAGCATATCCAGGGATTTTCTTTCAAGTGCAAGCATGATCTCTTTTTCACCATACACTGCAAGTCCCTGGTCACCCTTTCTAAGTTCTTTCATGAATTTGTTAACCAGATCCTTTTCTCTTGAAATTTCAAGGTCCTTCATGGATTCTGCAGCCTTTTCAACCAGTTCCCTAAGTCCGGATTCGTCTGTGTACCCGACATCGAACAAATCTACCACTTTTCTCGTTATATCATTGAACATGTACCCGTTTTCATAAAAGAAATTCTTGGTTGAACCTGGTCCACCTATGAAAACGCCTTTAAGATCCCTAATATTGGACATAAAGGTGTTGTTTATAATATCCCCAATCTTCTTGAAGTATTCGTTCGCAGCGATTTCTATCAATCTCTCATATCTTCGTGATGATTGACCTCCCTGGTGATGCTTGCTTGGAACCAGAGACTGCTCATTTGTAACTGTGACTATATTTGTGCCATTCAGGTATCCGATAGTTGCCTCCTTTCTATCTATCACTATTAGCCCGTACACATCCTTCGGTTTTAACTGTAGCAATAGAGGTTCTGTATAGAATTGCGAGTCACATTTGTAAATGAAAGTCTGGATTGGTTCCGGTGGTTCAACAATCTGACTGTACATTTCCGTCTGGTCACCCCTTTTTTGAATATGACCAACGAAGAAAACGAGACCAGTTTCCGGAGGCATTTTATAATATTTCAGTTTTGACATTATTGATTCTATTGCTCCCAGCACATTCTTTCTCGTTGATTTTGATTTTATATTGCTTGAGGTCGAGAACTCTTCCCTGAGGTACTGGACTACATCATATATCATTTTGTCAGGCGGGATATATAGCGAAATTAACTCGGTCCCCCGTCCCTTTAGATTTGCCAATTCCTCCAGAGCTTTCTTGAATTCATACTTTCTCAACTGTTTTTCATCTGAAGGCATGAAAGAGAAAATTTATAATACTATATAACTTTAGTCAATGAATTTTATGGAATCATTTATTGTGTCAGTGGGAGGTTCTATGATAAATCCCTCTACTGTTGACGTCGAATATGTAAAGAAGTTTACTGAAATAATTAAGGAAGTTGAAGCACCTAAGAAGGGAATAGTAGTTGGGGGTGGTGCAAATGCTAGAAATTATGTAACGGCAATGTCAAAGTTTACGGAAAATGATTATTTTCTGGACGAAATAGGAATAATGGCAACTAGGATGAATGCCAAAATAGTGCAATGTGCGATGGGCCTGACTAATTATAAGATTCCTGAAACAATTACAGACGCTCTTCAGCTGATAAGACTTGAAAAAATGGTTGTTATGGGTGGAAGCATTCCAGGTCATACTACGGATACAGTATCAGTTTTACTGGCAGAGGCAATGGGAATTAAGAAAGTTTACAACCTCACATCAGTTGATATGGTCTATACAGATGATCCAAAGAAGTACCCGGATTCCAAACCTCTCAGGACTGTGAGCTATAAGGAAGCATTCAATATATCCCTTAAAAGCTACACCGGGGCCGGAAGCAACCAATTTATGGATTCGGTATCCCTACTGATTGCAATGAGATCAAATATTCAAATAAATTTGATGCATGGTAAGGACCTTGATAATTTTAAAAATTCAATAAATGGTAAAAAATTTAATGGAACAACAATAGGATAGTTTTATCCTATTATCTTATCTTCGAAAGTTTGCTCTCCGTCAATTATGGAATATCCATCTTCAGTGGCGATTCTCTGTTCAGCAGGTACGATAGACAGATAGTTTGGAACATTCTTTCCTATTCTCATCGGGAATGGTTCCAATGCCTTGTTTTCGTAGAAGATTCCGGTTGGAATCTTATTCCCCCATTCCTGAGCCTTTTCCATTGATTTTGCAAATATGGCTCCAGCCTGATCTGCATTTGAAGTTGTAACTGTTGGATTCCAGGATTTGTCATCATCAAGCTTGTATACTCTTTCCCTGTACCATTCCATAGTGTTTATATTGTTGTAAGTTGGGCAGGGCTGCAGTACATCAATTACTGCTGATCCCGGGTGATTCATTGCTCTTTTGATTATTTCCTTCAACTGCTTCATGTCAAAGGAGAACCCTCTTGCAACAAAGCTATATCCTGCACTTAGTGCCAGAGAAATGGGATTCAGTCTCGTGAAAACGTTTGGTCTTGATAGACTTTTGGTCTTCTCTCCAAGTGGCATAGTTGGTGCTGCCTGGCCCTTTGTTAAACCATACACCTCATTGTCGTATATCATTATGGTAAGTCCCGTGTTTCTTCTTCCTTCAGCAACAAGATGACCAACACCTATGCCCATCAAGTCCCCATCTCCACCCGTGACAAGTACCTTCAGGTTTGGATTTGACAACTTAACTCCAGTAGCAAATGGGATTGCCCTCCCGTGAAGGGTGTGGACACCGCCTACGTTAACATAGTGAGGAGTCTTCCCGGAACACCCAATTCCGGAAACCATTACTACATCAAGCGGATCAAGGTTAAGCTCAGCCATGGATTGCTGAATTGAAGTAAGGATACCAAAATCTCCGCATCCCGGGCACCAGTCAATTGCCAAATCTGTTCTAAAATTATGCGCCATGTTTTAACACCTTCTCTACATTTTTCTCCTTATTGTTTATAATTTCCCTGGATGCTGTTAGAATTTCATCCTCAGTTATGTGTCTACCATTATATTTCAAAATTTTATTCTCAATTTTTATTCCTGTTTTTGACATTATTACCTCCGCGAGTTGTCCAAGGAAATTGCTTTCCACATCGATGGTTATTTTTGCCCTGCTAAGCACTTCCGTTACAAATTTTGCCGGAAATGGTGCCATCATCTTTATGTAAAGCAAATTTGCCTTTATCCCTTCCTCAGAAAGCAGGTCGATTACGTCAAGAATTGGACCCTTCTGGCTTCCCCATGTTACAAATGTGATATCGGCGTTCTTGTCTCCCAACAATTGTGCCTTCTCCTCTTGCGGGATCTCGAAATCTGCTGTTTCAACTTTCCTGAACCTCTTTACCATCATTTTGTCCCTTACTTCTGTATCTTCTGTAACATGCCCCAATTCATCGTGTTCATCCCCAGTCATCCAGAAAATATCTTTTCCAAAAGCTCCGAGGTTGGAAATTCCGTTTTCCGTATCCAGATTATATCTCTTGAAATTGAGTCCGTGCTTTTCGAATTTGGTCGCATTTATTTTAACCTTCTTCTGGTCAATGTTTTCAACGAAATCTGAAGTGTTCGCAAGATTCTTGTCTATCAGATGAATGACTGGCAACTGGTACCTATTAGCATAATTCATTGCATTCATTGAGTCATATATACATTCCTCTACATCCCCTGATGACATTACTATCCTTGGGAACTCTCCATGACCTGTGTTTAAGGCAAATAAAAGATCCGATTGTCCATTCCTTGTTGGCAGTCCCGTGCTGGGTCCACCCCTTTGATAAAGAGTCACCACCAATGGGACTTCATCTGTTCCTGCAAATGAAAAACCTTCGGCCATTAATGAGAATCCTGGCCCGCTTGTTGCAGTGGATGTCCTGGTTCCGGTCAGAGCCGCGCCAATAGCCATGGTGATTGCAGATATTTCATCTTCAGTTTGAACGACAACAACTCCAGCGTCCTTCATCTTTGATTCTTCGGTCTTCACCCACTTTAAGTAGTTGTGGCTTTCCATTATAGTGCTTTCATCGCTTGCTGGAGTTATGGGATAATATGTCTGCATCCTCAATCCGGCCATCATCTTTCCAATGGCTGCCCCATCATTTCCGGTTAACAGGAATTTTTTAGTGTGCTTTATAAATGACAATGGCTTTCCATTGAAATTCTCCTTTTTGCAGTAGTCATATGCTGCTTTTACTACGGCTATATTTTCATCGGCAATGCTCTCTTTCCCTGCAAATACAAGCCTTATGCTTTCTTCCATGTATTCTATTGAGACTCCAGCAATTGCAAGAGTCAGCGCTGCACCAAGTGTGTTAAAATATCTTGAAGGTACCCCACCTGAAATCGCTTCCTGCACAACACTGTTAAATGGCACTGCAATAGGCACTGCACCTCTCTTTCGCATCCACTGAACTGCACCTGTTATGGTGTTTGGAAAATTTTCCTCTGAAAGTGTTTCTTTGATTTTTATAGCAGTATCTCTCATTATCATTCTTGCTGCCGAGAGTTCTGCCTTTTCGATTGCGCTATCATAAATTACTCTGGTTCCATTCCCTACATCTTCCAGATGCTCAAAAATGCTGTCTGGATCTAGAGCCACGAGGAAATCGATAGGATATTTTAGTGACCGTGGTCTAGTGTCTTTTATTCTAAGGTGGGTATAACTGTGCCTTCCCTTGATATTGGAATGATATTCACGAACACCAAAAACATAATAACCTGACTGTGCGAAGGCCCTACTTATCATATTGGAGGATGTGTCTATTCCACCACCCTGAGGGCCACCAACTGTAATGTTGATGTCAACCTGTGTCATCGGTTTCAGGTATGGATTCTTTGTTAAAATAGTTTTCAAATATTAAGTGAATAGGTGAATCAACGCTTGTTTTGCTTTTAAATAATACGAGGATTATTAAAAAAAATATTAACCGATCCTTTCATGGAGGTTTCATGCTTATTGTCACAGGTATGCCTGGAGCAGGAAAAGATGAATTTATAAAGGTTGCAAAGTCTATGGGTTGGAAAGACTTCCATATGGGCGATACGGTACGCAAATTTGCCCGCTTAAATAAGATAGAGAACACCGACAGAGAAATCGGACTTTTTGCAAATCATGAAAGAGAAATGTTTGGAAAGGATATTTGGGCCAAAAGACTCTCTGAGGATATAGAAACCGAAAAGGGGGTAATAGTTGACGGACTCAGAAATATGGAAGAATTTGAGTATTTTAAATTGAAATTCCCTGACCTCATTCTTATCGCAATTCACACAGACAGGGATGAAAGACTCAGAAGAATAAAGAAAAGACACAGAGTTGACGATGTTAAGGACTTCACAGGGCTGGTCAAAAGGGATGAGAGAGAGCTCTCATGGGGAATTGGAAATGCTATATCCCTGGCAGAATATATGATTGTAAATGATAGTACGCTTGAAGAATTTAAAGAGAGATCGAAGGAATTGTTGCTTAGACTGAAGAAACACGAGTTGGGTCTGCCCTGATGGACTTTAGTTCTTTCTCGCGTAATCAACTATTAAGTCATAAAATATTTTTCCAATTGGTTGAACACCCTTAACCCTTTGTAGATTCGAGAGTTGATATGGGTAGTATATGCGCTCTGGGTGCGGCA
>JAJZYV010000063.1 GCA_021797955.1 Thermoplasmata archaeon | reverse complement strand
GAACTGAGAGTAGTCGAAGATCGCGATGGGCTAGGAGAATACAATTTTATCAGGGAGCTTATTGGGATTGCCCAATATTTCACTATAGTGACGATAAAGTATGGAATTTGCATTATGAATATAAAATTCCTATAAATAGTGCATACGGAACTATCGGAAAGAGTGGAGATTGTTTATGTGGCGCATTTGGGAATTTAACCGAAAAAAAAATTATTGAAAAGTATTACCCTTACCTATCAGATCATATTAGCCATTTGGAAGAAAATACCAAATCTGAGAAGTATGGTATATGGGGAAACACAGATAAACCAATATGTGCACTCAAAGGAAAAGGCCAATCTGAGCATCTGCTTTGTAGTGAATGCTCAATGGAGCATAATAAATAAATGGTGTTCAAAGCTTTGTGTACTATTCAACTTCTTGCTGGGTTTTATTGTTAAGCAAGAAGAGGAAGAAAGTTTGGTATTGGCCTAGTTATTTCAACACAGAGAGCAACATATTTAGATACCAATATAATGGGTCAATTGCATACTTATTTTGTAAGCAGACTCCCTATAGAATCTGATAGGGAAAGGATATACCTTACGAGCAACTCTTCAGGGAATATTTATAAATGGGAGGCCTGACTTATTTGGTAAAACAAGAAAGCTACTTAAACAATTGATTGGTTCTGAATTCAACATCAAGAATTTATCTTGGAACGACAGAGCATTAAAAGACATTGCAGATAAATATGCCAAGGAAATTAAAGGGATAAATGCAAAAAATGTAGAGGGGAAAATTACTGAAACAGCTAGGGCAAGTAATTTAAAACAAACAAAAGCTATCACAGAACTTTATACAGGTGAGGTATATATGATAAGCTTTAATTTTAAAAATACGTATCCTGGCAATGATATCTCAATAAATGGAAAAGGGGGATGGATAACAACTTCACTTTCAGATAAGGACATTCAGAACTTTGTCAAAACACACCTTCTATCCTACTCTTCGGTTTAGCTTTAGACATACCAAGACATAGCAATAACAATCTTGTCAAAGTCTAAACTGCTATTAGCTCCAATCACTTCACAATTTTTATCTGAAAAATTGATAAAGAGGTTTTTCCCTGCTGTAATACTTAATGTATTATTCGGTTCCTCTCCATCTCTATTTATTTCATTAATATACGCAAGAACAACTGGTTTTATATTCGTTTGAAACTTTACCACGGGTGGGGCACTTTCGTAACGGTATTCCTTTCCTATTATCGAAATAATGTTATTCACAATTATAGATGCATCGTATAAATGATCTTTCACGTTTTTATAATCCCATTCATTTAATGTAACCGTAAATTCAACGCTTACTTCATTTTCTAACTCCATTTGGTAATCTATTTTTTCTTCAATAATTTGGACTTCAAACTTACCCCAAATGTTTTGTTTCTTTTTGTACTTCTTATGTAAATCTGCCATTATCTTCAAAGAGACTTTGTTTTCTTCTGGGACTAAATCAGTGATTTCAAAAATTTTTGAGAGTTCATTTTTTAATTCACTAAACTCCCCATTTCTGCCGTCTCCTTTAAGAAAATTAAACATTTCTTTTCTGGATTCGCAGTTAGTTGTAACTCTTCTAAAATATACAAGGTTTTCCCCCCGAATTGCTGAACTTTTAAAAGTTACTTTCATTAAATGATCCAGTCGATTGATCGGGTATGGTTTTCTGTAAGCATCGATTAAAATAGTACTTACTAAGGTAACAATAAATGTCACAACTACGGTGGATAATATATTCCTCATTGATGGGAATATAATATAAACTACAATTGTGATAAATGCAATAAATATTAGAATTATTGAAATTGTAGACAGGAATTTTTTAATTTCGTTTTTTCCTTTTTCCACAAGAGAACCATGTCTTTAATCTATATAAATTGAATTAAAATAAAGTAAATATCGGAATGTCTCTATTATTCAAATTAAATCTCGCATTTCGAGAATGATAATTTCCTAAAATAGGGAATTTATCTTCTTTCGTGTAGATTATTCCTCTATATCGATTCAAACATGGGCCTGAAAGAAATAAAAAAATTATCTTATAAAAGCTGCATATCTTCAAGCAGCTCCTTTGCATTATCATCTGCTATCCTCGATATCATGTAGTTGAATCTCTCTTCCAGGAGTTTTTCAAATTCTTCTTTTGTTTCTGCTTCCTTTGCAGTTTTTCTAAATATAGCATAATCAACATCGAACTGATCCTTCCTTCCTGTGCAGTATTCTTTTGTGAATGGATTTCTTTTACCCATTTCTCCTGATAAACAATATATTAAAAAAGACACTTATGAAATCTATAAATGAAAAAAAGAATTTAAATCCCTTATTTCAGGGAAAAAATGATTAATTCATCTACAAAATTGTTTAATGATTTTCGCTATATGCCAGAAAGCCTCAACTTCATCTCTTCCAGCCTATCTGCAAGGCCCCCATCCTCACCCACTATATCCTTCATGTCATCAACATCCTCAAGGATCTTTCCCACCTGGTCAACAGCCTTTTCATATCGTACGATTTCCTTGGGTATATTTTAGATCAGCAATGGTAACTTAGAGAATTACTCAACTACAGGTCGAGTTTCTCTTTATTAAGTTCGAAACCAATTCTGAATGTAAGTAATTGTATACCTTTTTCGTCTAACAGAGCGTATTTAATATCTTCACTATATTCCTGGGCCATTATTATCCCATCCACCGGCTTTCCGTTGGAAAAATTCTTTTTTAACCATCCCATGTACATTTTGATTTGACCTACCACATCAGTGCTTGTCCCTCCTCGCTTAAGCTCAATAACCGTAAAGCCGTCGGTTTTCTTATTCTTGCACAGTATATCGATCCTTTTGCCATTTTCTAGTTTGTATTGTTGACCTATGGTTTCGCCAGTTTCTTCATCTTTCAAGATATCTAACTGTAAATCATTATCGAGGGTTGTGTGAGCCCAATTTTCAACTAGAAAAACCTCTAGATGCTTCTCAAATCCAAAGTTATACGTTCTCTCTTCTTTCCTTTCATTCATTGGTGGTTCATCACTTTCATCATCATCTGGAATCGCATCAGAGGAATTATTAACCAAATCCCACCATACCCAATCGATTGCCCAAAGAGAAATATTATAACTCTTAGAAAGTTCAAGGAACTTTTGGTTTACTAAATTATATTTTTCTCCATTCGTCAAGGAATTCCAGCGGGGATTGGTATCCTTAGGATTTTCGCCAATTTTTGATAATCCTTCCATTGATACATTATTATAAGCACCGTATTTGTCAGGATGAGCATAATGAAGTATTGCGGATATTCTTGCGAGTCCATAACCCTTTACCTTGCTTTCTCCTGAAGCATCTAGAATTCCATCTATTCTTTCTGATATTGGTTTATGCTCATCTAGAAGGAGTTTTAGAGATTCTTTGACATTCTTAGGATTAGAGACAAGCAAAGAAATATTCTGATTAAGCCCATGCCAATGTTGATTCTCACTCAAATTAAAAAATTTTCTGAATTTTTCAATATCTATATTTTCGATATTTGATATTTCAAATAAATTCCCGTATTTATCAAATCCTAAGGTTCTTCGCCTTTCAACATTTGGATCATCATTGGCCCTTTTAACTAGCTCCAAGAATTGTTCTTTATTTTTCATATTTCAGTTACCCTTATTAACTACTAAAATCCTTGTAATTTTTAAGTTTTCAACTAAAATAACTTTTTTAAAACCAATCCCTTCTAAAAAGTTCTCTTTTGAGAGCAATACAAAGAACAATGAAAAAAATTTTATAATAGAATTTAGTTCTGTTGATTGGTGAAAAATTGACTGATAAAGGACATCGAGATGGAGATCCGGATAAGACAAAAGAAGAATACGACAAGGATAACCATGCAGACCAATTAAACCCAAACAACGACGAATACCAAGGCGACGATGAAGAAGACGATTAGAGGATAATCAGATCCTCTTTTATTTTTCCTAATTAATTTACTTAGGAGTGAATGGATGCATGTTAAGCATAGGTTTTAGCTTTAAAGTAATATCTTAGAATAACCCTTAGGATGAAAAATTACTTTTCCATTTGGATAAGTACATTATCATTTCCCCCAGACAACCTGAGAGAAGAAATAAACTTAGGCTGAAGGTGTGAAAAGCCTGAAAAATACGATCTTAATTTCCCTCAACAGAAATGACTAAGAAACCTACCTTAAATCTGGATCTACAACTTTGTATTTCTTGTCACCACCAGACTTCTCCTTAGTATTATGCAAAATAGAAGGATAAAGCTCGATAAACTTTGAAAGGTTCTTACAGCCAAAATTCTTTGGTGTGAACGACGGGTCAAGTTTCAAAAGCATAAGACCAAGATTTGAACCCAACACAACGCCATTCTCATCTGCAGTGTTCCTCACTGCCTTACGAAGAAGTTCTTCTCCCTCTTGAAGTTTGATTTCAGAGTTTGAGATGTTTTCAACAGTCGATTCTTTTCTATCAGATCCCATAGTTTGCGGTAATAGATTCTCTATGAAAATAAACTCCTCACACCCTTTAACAAATGATGACGGAGCAGTTTTTCTACCTATTCCTATAACTTTTATACCTGCTTCCCTTATTCTAGTAGCTAACCCAGTGAAATCACTATCACTTGTTACTAGGATAAAGGTTTCTACGGACTTTGAGTGCAATATATCCATTGCATCTATCACCATGGCAATGTCGGTTGAGTTCTTACCTTTTATATATTGAAATTGCTGAATTGGTTTCACTGCATATTCCTTAAATATTCTATTCCATTCTTTTAGAGCAGTAGCACTCCAATCGCCATAGGCTCTTTTTATTATTGTATTCCCGTACTTGTGTGAGTAATCCAGTATTTGACCGATTGAATTGTACGGAGTATTATCCGCATCAATCAAAATAGCAAGTTTTTGTTCTAAGTTGTCCATAATAATGTTATTTGTATGGGGTGTCCGCTTATAGTTGTTTCCATGTCAACATTTATGTCGAACAACCTTGATCATACTCACACCTCCACCCACTTCCTCATTTTACCCTCCCCATAAACTCTGACGTATCCATCCCGGTTATCTGCGTATATACCGATGTGGTAAAAACTGATGAATGGCCCAGCCACTGCTGCAAGACATTCAAAGGAACATTATCCATTATGGCCTTAACAGCAAAGGTATGCCTGAACTTGATTGGAACCTGTGCCCTTCCATTTGTAGTCATTTTAAGTATCATTTTCTCCATTTCCAACTACCTAATATGGCAATCGTTAATATTATTAGAAATTATCGATTACCAAACTTGGTATTAGGTAGAATAGAGAAATATATCCACAAATAGCCTTTACCTAAATAGAAAATGGCAGATATAATATCTTCAAGGCATTCTAACACAATTTTGTTATACTTATTATCAAGGGGTAAGATTAAGAAAACTGACCTTCTTCAAGTTATAAGTTCATCAGATTCGTTGTCGAAAAGTTTAAGGGAGATGGAAGAAGAGGGATTAATAAGAGTTTCAACTCAAATCATTGGAAGAAAGGTAATTTTTATAGAACTCACCGAAAAGGGCCGTCTGGTTGCAGAGGAACTCAAAAAGGCCGATGAAATCGCAAAATCAACCACGTTGGAAATTATTGAAAAGGATCACAAGCAGGAAAATGAAGAAGAAAAAATCGATCTGAGTCTCACGGATGAGGAGATCGAGAAATCAAAGAATCTGCATCTTTTATTCCACGTGAATGTCATGGACGATCATGTGACAGTAGAGGAGGTTGTTCCCGGAAAAACATCGAGGATTTTCAATATCTACATTAAAAGGAACGGAAACGGGGATTTCCGGCTCTGGTGCGAGCAGGACCAGTCCTATGACTGCTGGCATGTGAAGGCAGCGTGGACATATCCTCATGTGCAGAAGATGATGATGCACTACAAGGAGAAGGCAAAAGTATGCGTGAATTGCCATGAAAGCAACGATGCAGATGCTATATTCTGCAAGCACTGTGGAGTGAGACTGGAATGAAACTCTTCATAGAAATCAGGGAGATGACTGAGAAGGGAAGGGAGATCGGAGAGATGCTTGAAAAAGTAGAGGGGATGATGGATTAGATATGATAAAAGAAGGGTAGTGACTAAATGATAGGACCGGAAGAAATAAACAGTGAACTTTCAAAAAGCTTGTTTGAAAATTTTGACAGTAAATACTCCGAATCCAATAGATATAACAGTTTTGATCCCAATATAATCAATAATTTTCTTGATTATTTGGGGTATGCTGGAGGGTTTATAACCATTGCCGAGGCAATGAAAAAGTTCATTGACTTCATTAAAAGTAGAAAAGAGAAAGAAGATCTGACAGAAAACCTTATCAGAAAAACAGATAAACCCAAAGATGGTACAATAAGCATCAAAAGGTTGTATCCGGGTAATGTTCTTATGATGATGGGAAATGGATCAAGGAAACCAATTATAGAGGCATGTAACACTGTGCCTTTGTTCGTTATCCAAAGGGGCTACCTGATGATTCTAACAGGATTAATAATACATATTAACTACGATCCACATAAACTTGTTAAGGAGTATAAAGCCCCTGCTTTCATTTATGACGACAGCGTTGAGATAACAAAAACAAGTAACTGCAACGAAACGCCTGGATTGTTTCGAGTTAGAGAGAGCATATGGGTAGGAAATGTGCAGGAGTTCGTTCGAGATGCCGTGAAAGAAAAAGTAGATCGATATTACAAGGATCACGCTGTGGGGTGAAGGGAATGGATGAAATTAAGTTTAGAGAACACAAGTTAAAGGAAATTTATCAAAAGATATATGATACTGAGCCTGGAAATTTGCAATTACAAGCCATAATGATGAAGAAAAACAAAGAAGGAGAGTATATATGGTCAGTTAGAGATACGAGAATCACAGAATCATTAGCTAGCGTTATAAAGAAAAATGCCTTGAACTATCTTAAGTCCACCGCAGAAGTAGAAATGAAAGATTTTATGGTTACTAATGACCAATCTGATAAATATTTGGTCGAAAAATTACCAGATAGTGAAGTACCTGTTTTAAACAAAATTATATCTGAAATGAACAGAAGAGATAACAAAGATATTTCATACGATGAGTTAGCTAAGAGCACCTACCTTAGCGGTTTCGCCATAACTTTTTCGCCAACTCTTATAATCTTTAATAAAATCACGAGAAACACCTTACTCAAACCAAAAAGATATCTATATTTTATTCCATCAGCTACGGGAGAATTTAAAGAGATAGAGGAAGAAAATCTGCTTTCTGTACCGACAAGTATTGATACCATCTTATATGAGGATCCATTATTTATTTTCAACAAGAATAACTTCATCAAGCTGTTCAGATATGAGGACGCTTTCGATCATTTTATTACGGAAGGAATAAAAAGTCTCGATAAAATTGTCGACAATGTAGAAGGTTTAATCGATTATTCAAAACCTGATTTGAGAAATTATATTAGGCTCGCCTCTGCATGTGCTGGTTTCGTAGAAAGAATAGTACAAACGGGAGTCAAACTTGAGCCAATTGCCAAA
Organism: Thermoplasmata archaeon; assembly: GCA_021797955.1. Next base: position 859 of record JAJZYV010000063.1, on the reverse strand, counting down.
GATTATAATTTTCAGATCAACTTTTCCAATGGCAAAATAGATATTCAAAACTCTCTGCTCGGTGATGTACTTAAGCTGTTGAACGGCCAAGCTATGAAGGATGCTCTCTTCGGGGACAAATATATTGCTCAGGAGAAGACAAAAGTTTAGTAATAATCAATCAGTTAGTGCGGTAACCAAAAATGTAAACATCATCTAACACATGGTATGCTTTTATATTTCTATCAGCCTGAAGTTTCTCCTTGGAAAACAAATAGACCGTGCTTTTATTATCTGTTTTAGCTACGTAGAAACGTGGGAATAATAGCCTTAAAGATAACACCTGAGAAACTGTATTCTCTTTCTCATAAATTGCATATACCATAATAAGTAAGATATTTATGAAAAGGAAAATTAAAACAATATCAATTTCAGGGATAATTGACGCGATAAGTATTGGGATAAAAGGGATGACTAATGTCAGGAGAGTGATAACCCTCTCTACCATATTCTTATTTTCTACAGATTCTATCTTAATCGGCCACGGATTGAATTTCTCCTTTCCACTCATAAATCTTATCGCGTAAAGATTGATAAAAAGTGAAATTGTAAAGAGAACAATTGTTGGAATTGAGAATATGATGTCCTTTAGTATTATAAATGATATTAGCATCGATAAAATGAAAAAAGGGAAAAGAGCGCCTATTGAAAGAAATAGATTCATCTTCCAGCCCATCATATCACCATGTTCATGTATCACTACCTGTAATTTATCCTTTTGAGGATTTCTATTTTCTATCTAATTGTTTACAAGTATGGAACAATTTAACGAATTCCTTTGAAAATTAACTCAATTTCAGCCATGCACTTCTATAAATAT
>JAJZYV010000062.1 GCA_021797955.1 Thermoplasmata archaeon | reverse complement strand
TTCCATATTTCTCTCAAAAGCTTGGAATGGCAATGGATCGGAGTTTAGAAAATCCCTGATGATGGCTTACGTTATAGTCGGAGTGTTAATGATACTAAGTTCACTATCGGTAGTAAGATTTCTCGGCTCTAACACTGTGGCGTATGGAAATAACCCTGATATACTTCTGACGATAGTTTCCTCCCATTTGACTTCCTACGCTTCCGCTTTTATTATGATTCTATTCATGTTAAGCGCATTCAACCTAATGCTTTCATATTCAAACGCGTTTTTATTGATGTTTAATAATTTTGAGAGAAAATTCTTTAGCAATCCTGGAAAGATAAATTCCAGGAACATATTCAATTCTATATTGATTCTCAGTCTCTTTTCCTTATCCATCAGTCTTCTGACAACTGGATTCTACATTTCTTTTATCATTTTGGCAGAAGTTGTAAGCATGTGTTATGTAATCGTGCATGGAATTTCTTCTCTGTCTATGTCCATTTCAAAAACAAGATCACTGAAGGAAAGGATGATGGCTTTTGTATCACTAACTTTGCTTGTCATAGCATTAGGAGCGTCAATGGAAAATTCCTCAATTGGATTCGACTATACCTTGACAATATTCATCCTCATAATGGTTGTTTCATTTGTTATTTCCAATGGTATTGTTAAAAAAAGAGAAAATCAAAGTTCACTCACATTATGATCATTTCATTTTGATTGTACCGCCAGATGGACTACCCGGCATTTTTTCCCTGTAGAGGATAGAGAACAATCCAAGGGGTGCCCTTCCTTTCTTCTCTGGTTCCTTCAGTTTCAGGAATAAAAAAGATGAGGAAAATCTCCCTGCAAAAACTATAAGGTATCCATACTCAAGTGCTGTAATCAGTGGAAATTGTGAGAGTAAATACTGGAGAAGGTATCCACCTGTCAGAGCCCCGCAGAGATAAACCATTCCGTTGAAGCCATTAATTATTGATAGATACTCCGCTCTTCTCGTCGAGGGTATGATATCCAGTAGGTACGAATTCAAAACAATATTTTGAAGGGCTCCCAATAATCCGCTGTAAAACTCAAGGAGTATGAAAAGAAGAAAAGAATGAAAAAATGCATACATCAAGGGAATCATGCTAAGCATTATCCTATTCAAGAAAATCAATGGAGGCCTCTGCGTTTTGTCATTCACCGTTCCCAGTTTCGTTTGAGCAATGATTGTAACACCCAAGGACGCGATCGTTAAAAGCGAAACTGTACGCAAATCAAAGTTCATTACCTCAACAATTGTTATTGGAAACATTGGCCAGGCCATTGACCAAAAGAACCCCTGGATGTTGGTGGCTTTGAAGTAAGGGAAAAAATTTGGATCATTTTTTATCTTCCTGATCGTTTTAATCAAAGATCCGTCGAATCTGGATCTTTTCCTTTCCTCCTTGAGTCCTACCAAAAAGGCACTGGAAATTATGTAAGTCGCGGAAGAAAGTAAAAATGGGATCAAAATGTTTGTTTGAAAACTGCTACCGAATACAAACACCATTACAATTAACGAAACAATGGTGCCTGCGGAAGATATATTATTGATGAATGATAGAAATTTTCCACGAGCAGAAGAATCAGAAAGATCTGCAATCAACGAGAACCAGTTAACCGTAATCATGGATCCGAAGAGTGAGATCATTGAGTATATTATTATAAGATTTACAGGATTGTCTGAATAGGGCATCATCGCCCACAAGCCAGCCAGTATGAGACTGCCCGAGATAAGAAATATCCTTCTTGATCCAGTTCTGTCACTTATTTTGCCCCACAGTAACTGCCCACCATTAGAAATGGCATTCGCGCTTGATTGCAGCCATCCCATTTCTGCAGCGCTTGCCCCGAGTAAAACTCCATAGATACCTACGAATGTAGATGCGGTGGTTGCACCTATTGCTGAAAGTAAAGATCTGATTCCAATTATTGTTTTATTGTCTGGCAAATTCGATTCTGTCGTATTTAAGAGAATCTCATAAATGTATTGTTTTCAGGTATTCTTTACGATTTTCTCTATGTTAATGATTTATATTTTAATACAATAATTTAAAACGCATAAAATACGATGTGAGAGCTGTTGATTGAGAATTACAAAATGGGATGCGTTATATTCTGGTGGTTCAAACATATTTCTTTGAGTATTTCATTTGTTTTGTTGTTTATTTAAAAAGGAAAGTTCATTTTGATGTTCTAATTATACGGTAAATTTAGGATATTATCCCAAAGCTTACAATAGAATTTATATGCATATTTAACTTACCCTACTACTCAATCTAAACTAACTATCAATTTAGTAAGGTGATATATTGGCAAATGGAGAGAATGCAGGTTCAAAATTAAGCTCTGACAGGGAAAAATTCAGGTGGTCAAACAGTAAATATAAGAGAAGGGTGCTTGAACTTAAAAAGAAAAGTGATCCACTGGAAGGAGCTCCTCAGGCAAGAGGAATCGTAATCGAAAAGATAGGTATTGAGGCAAAACAGCCAAATTCAGCAATAAGGAAATGCGTTAAGGTTCAGCTAATAAAGAACGGCAGGCAGATTAGTGCATTTGCTCCTGGAGATGGAGCCATTAACTACATTGACGAACACGACGAAGTGCTTGTAGAAGGAATAGGCGGAAGCAAAGGAAGAAGTAAAGGAGATATTCCAGGAGTGAGATACAAAGTAGTGGGTGTAAATGGAATATCCTTATCTGAGCTGGTCAGAGGAAGAAAGGAGAAAACGGTGAGATAATGGAATTGAAAATATTTGGGAAATATGATGTAACCGGAATAGAAGTTCACGATCTTGGTCTATCCAAATATGTGAATCTGAACTCATACATGAATCTGCACACTGGTGGTAGATTTTCAAATTATTCAGCAGGAAAGAAAAATGTTAACACTGTTGAAAGATTAATTAATAAGTTAATGAGAACAGAGAAATGGACAGGGAAGAAATATGGTGCATATAGAATACTGAAAGAAGCTTTTCAGATTATAGAGGATAAGACCAAGCAAAACCCAATCCAACTCCTTGTCAACGCTATTGAAAATGCGGCCCCAAGGGAAGAAGTTACAAGATTGAAATATGGTGGAATTGCAGTACCAAAGGCAGTGGATGTTTCTCCATCCAGAAGACTCGATGAAGCACTGAGGAATATCGCAATTGGAGCGACAGACGCATCCTATAAAAACAAGAAACCAATAGAGTCATGTCTCGCTGATGAGATAATGGCAGCCGCAAGAAACGACCAATCCTCACATGCAGTGTCAAGAAAGGATGAAGTTGAAAGAATTGCAGCATCTGCAAGGTAATCGTTCCAAAAATTTTTAATATAAATTCATAATTTAATTAGTGAGATGAAAAATAAGCGATCTCTTGGAATTTTCGGAATTTTGGTAGGTATACTCTTTGCAATCGGTATCCTGCTTCCATGGTTTAAAGAAAGTGTTTTTTTCTTCGGCAGTATTCATTTTTATCCGCTATGGGCAAGTGGCGGATACAATCTTCAGAAGGTAAAATTCAGTTATCTCAGTTACATTTCAGGGGGCATCCTTCTAATAGCGTCAATTATGGCCATATGCAGCGGAGTATATATGACGGCAAAGAACAGGGGAAGAGCATCAAACGGACTAATGCTAATGAGTGCTATCTTAGACATACTTTCCGTTGTGATCTACGTAATTTTCATAACTAAAATATCTCCAGATACGAATGGAAATTATTTCTATGGAAGTAGTTCAATATACAATTACGGGATAGAAGTTGGATTCTACATGGAAGTTGGTTTATCAACAGCTCTCCTCATAGTGAGTTCCATATTTATGATTTAGAATGTTAGGAGAGATTTTTGTTAAGGAGTTATAAGAGTCAATAAAATTGTAGGGAGACTGCCGCAAAAACAATAGCTACCATCAATCCCAGCGTGATATATGAAAGAATATGAGACCATTTCCTGAGCCTCCGCAACTCTTCCATTTTTCCCTCCTTTGCCAGATTCATGATTCTTTTTCCATGATATAGATTATTACCGTACATAAGCACAATCATTGCCAATACTAGAATAGTTTTAACAAATAGAATCTGGCCCCCTGGAGTGTCAAATAAATTATTCAAATCATAATTAAGGTACCATGTGGTATTGTATATTCCCGTGACTATAAGTATCGTCAATGTAATATTTGTAAAAAGCGCAAACTGTTTTCCGATTAATCCTACTATTCTCGTTCTAAATTTTTCATCATCAGTGATCTTGTATGAAGCGGGAACTACAACAATCCAAATGAAGAATGACCCCCCCATGAAGAAAATTGCTGATAGTATATGAACCCACAAAACAAAGTCATTCAGTAAGGTTAAATTCATACGAATACACTTCCCCTATCGTCATTGGAATTTGAACTTAATCACCTATTTTGGGTCTATGGAGACTTAGAATCTCACTCACCACTCTGTTTAAATCAACTTTCAGTTCTTTGACGGCATCAGAGTTTCCACTCTTGTTCAATACAAATGCCACTTTTACTTGCCTGATAATTATTCCTGCAAGTTGGTCAATGGTTTCATTCAGTATATTCGTATCCTCTATGCTTGCGAGAATATCCGGAAACAATAGGTCTCTTCCCATTGATACTGCAAGCATTCTCTCCCTGATATTTTCCCTAAATAGTCTTAGATTTGAGACGTATTTTTCTCCTTTAGATGTTAGTTTATAGACCTTTGCTCTTCCTCTCATGTCATAGGAAATAAACCCGTGATACTCTAATGATTTTAATAGGGGTCTTATTGTGCCACCAGATACCATGGAACCGTCCCACTTCAATTTTCTGGAAAGTTCATACCCACTCATGGGTTTGAGGGATAGAATAAATAATGCACTATCTGAATATTCTCCAAGGTTCATGTATCGAAATCGACATTTTGTAATTCTATTTAAGAATAACGTCCCCCAGATCTAAGGGATAATCATTCAAAACTAAATATAACCGCTTTCTATCATTTTATAGAGGGTTCTTTTCCAGTGGTTCGCGTTACCCATGAAAAGAATCAAAAATATTGCAGATCCTGATATTATGAATAGTAAGGATAATGGAAAAAACATTCCAATAAAAATTAGAATAAGCATCATGAAAGTTACGGGAAGGAGCATAAATTGTGACATATTATACGTTGTCGGCAGTACATCTTCTTGCTTTATTTGAAACGCCTTTCTGTAGAAAGACAGTGAGAAGTTAATTCCGCTATATATTGGAACCAATACCAAGAAAATCACAATGGATGTGAGAGATTCTGAGAAACCCCTGAAAAATAGGATTATATTTGCGATCACAAAAGGGACCGAAACGAGCATTGTTTGGAAAATTTTAGCCAGCTCCGTAATTCTTATGTACTTTTCAGCGGGCATAGAAATAAAGGCAAGCCATGCCCTTTCCTTTGAAAGAGTGCCACTGCTCAATCCAATTGAAATTCCCCATGCTGCATAGGCTTCTGGAAATATGGATAACACATAATCGGAGCTAAAAGCTGAACCACTGAGATTCTTGTTAAAATAAAATTCGTAAATTGTGAAAAAAGTTGCGATTATTGACGATACCAAAAGAATTGTGTAAACACTTACACGATTAACCTTAACCTTTATATTTCCCATTGAGGCCGTTCTGCTTGAAAAGTCTACCTGCTTGAAATGCAGCTGGAAAACCGCTCTCTCAGGGGATTTCCCGGTGAAGGAAAATAATCTCTTAAAACCCTTGTTAGAGGAGGACATTGCGGATAGCCTGAAGGGAAGTGATTCCTCCCGAATGGCGTTGAAAGATATGGCAGTTGCAACAATTGTAACCACTATAAGGAACATTGAGGAAACTGTAACGTGCCCTTCCAAAAATGCCAGTGGACCAATCGAAACTCCAAAAAATGAAGATATTACCCACGTACCTCCTAAAATGGAAACTAAAATCCTTAAAGTTCTGGATAATGATGCCATGATCAAACTCATGGAAATCGGTAATATTGCCATACAAATTACATCTATAATTCCCATTGTAAAGGAATAGTCATTGTATCTGACGAGCATTAAGGATGCAGTTCCCGCAGACGAAAATATGAGAGATGATACCAGAGCCTGGGAAATAAAAAAGGCAGGGACCAGCACTCTATTGGGAATGGCTGAAGTGAGAAGAAAATCTCGATCCGCAGATGTGGTAGAAATACCTCCGGTATAAGTTGCGCTTACTAAAAACAACAGGAAGAAGAACGCCAAATAATATGCCCCAAAATTCCTGTTGCTATCATATCCGAAATTTATTGTAAAAAGAGAGTAAATAAATATGAGGGCAATAGCAAAGAGGTACGACTTTGAAAACCTTGATTTAATAAGTAGAGAAAGAACCTTACGAAACATTTTTCATCAAGTCTGTTACAATTGCTTCTATTGATTTGCTTTCACTTTGTGAATCTTCAAGATCCTTTATTGTGCCTTCCCAAATCTTCTTCCCCCTCGATAAAATCAAGACTCTTTCCGTCAACCTTCTGGCAATAGAGAGTATGTGAGTTGAAATAAGAAAAGTGGCATCCATGTTTTCAAAGTACTCGAAAACCCTCTCCTGTGTTGGTATATCTAGATAGTTCAAGGGCTCATCCATAATGGCAAATCTTGGGCTGTGGATTATGGACAGTGCGAGGCAGAGTTTTTGTCTGTTTCCCCTGGATAAAGAAAGTGGTTTTTGACTCTCAAATTCTTTCAGGTCTAGCATACTCAAAATCTCTTCAATCTTGTCTTGCAGGTTTTCAGTGTTTCTGATTGTGCCAATATAGTCAAGATTCTCCCTGACTGAAAGATTCAGGTACGGGCTTGCATCCTCTGGGAGGTAACCAATGAACTTCTTTGCTTCCATAGTGCTGGGTCTGTGTCCATATATTCTTACATTCCCTTTATCCGGTTTCATAAGACCCGAAATGATCTTCATAGTTGTTGTTTTCCCTGCACCATTCTCTCCCAGAAGCGTTACTCTTTCTCCATCTTTGATTCTGAGTGTCAGGTCATTAACTGCATTTATTCCAGAAAAACTCTTAGTCACCCCTTCAAGTACCAGTGCGAAGGCTGATGATTGGAAAGTATCATCCGAATTGTCTTCCATTGTGTTGAAATTCAATTGAATTAATTAAAGATTTGTGGGAATAGCTCTTTATCATGATTCAACTTGGATTCCCATATCTGTCCTCATGCTAGTGTTAAGTAAATCATGACGGTATCCATATATCTCCTTGAAGACAAAAATACTCGCAAGGAAACCTATAATTGGAGCAACGGAGATAATCAGCGTGGAGTAGGACAGTCCTAAGTAAGCTATTGCGGCTGGAAACACAGAAATGCTCATAAATTCCGGGACTTCTGAGATAAAATTGGATACACCGGTTGCGGTGCCCCTGTATTTCATATTAACCACCAAGGATTGAGAAGGAAGGGTCGACTGGGAGTTCCAATGGTTCCCCCAGACAAATAAAATCATGAAAAATGGAACTGCCAAGTACAATCTGTAATAAATTGAAACACCTGTTCCAATTATTGCCAGAGTTGCAAAAAAGTATCCGATATAACTGATCTTCCTCAGTCCCAATTTAGGGAGAAATCTCGGACCAAGATAACCTGCAGGAACTCCAAATGAATAGATAAAAATTATTAGTAATCTCTGTTGATAAAGGCTCTGGATGCTGAAGTTATTTATTATCAAAGGAAGGAAAAATGCGAAAGTTCCAACCTCAATAGAACTGGATATTCCAGAAATCCAGCTGAATACTGTTGTTCTCCATCTTGTCGTATCACTTTTCATATATTTCCAATACCCTCTGAGCTGAAATGGATTTTCCACTCCAATTTTGAAATCAAAGACGTCTGAAATTTTGAAGGATAGAATTAAAGAAAGGATAGCAGGGGCTACTGGCAAAAGTAGAACGACCCTCCACATTAATGAGCTGCTTGTTCCATATAGGATCATAAAAAGGACTGATATATTAATAGCCAGTATCGAAAAGGATGCCATTAGGGTATTTTTCGTTGCGGTGATCTCTCTTTTTCGAGGTTCATTGTTATCCATTATGAAACAATAACAATTGGCAAGGTCAGCACCAACAGCTATTCCCGCTACAAATCTGAAAAATATGAATATAGTCACGTTGGGTGCGAATGCAGATCCAATGGAAGTTAGAATGAATATGATTATATCCATCACGTAAACGGGTTTTCTTCCTATACGATCAGATAATATTCCACCTAATATCGAACCGATTGATGCTCCTCCAATAATAGCACCGGTCGAAATTCCAAAAAGGTATGAGTTGTGAATGAACGTACTCCTGATGAATACACTGATCATTGGAACCTCAAAAACATTCATTTGATCAATAAAAATTGAAAGCAGCATCATCCTGTTAACAAGTTTTTGTTTTTCACTAAAATTGATTTTGTCTCTCATAATTCCATTTTCATGATACTT